>JBQTIW010000216.1:0-25824 GCA_052387735.1 Gemmatimonadaceae bacterium | reverse complement strand
CGCGAAGGCATGACCGCGGCACTCGAATCTCTGCTCGGCACCTCGAGTCACCGAACCGTCTCATGAGTCTTCGTCGCAGCACTGCCACCGTGGCCCCATGACGTCGCTGCAAACGCGCATGTCAGTTGTGCTGGCGCAGTTCAGGCAACTGCGCATCGTGCCCGTCATCGTCATGGACGATCCCTCGTCAGGCGGTGCGTTGGGTGCTGCACTCGCGACCGGCGGCCTTCCCTGCGCCGAGGTGACCTTCCGAACGTCGGGCGCAGCAGAGGGACTGCGGCGCCTCACGAGCGAAAACCCCGGGGTTCTCGCCGGCGCCGGGACGGTGCGCACCCCCGCACAAGCGGCGGTGGCGCGTGATGCGGGCGCCCAGTTCATCGTCGCACCCGGACTCAGTCCGGCGGTGGTGGAGTACTGTCAGGCCCATGAACTTCCGGTCTTCCCCGGCGTCTGCACCCCCACCGAGATCGAGGCGGCCCTCGCGCTCGGACTCACGACGCTCAAGTTCTTTCCTGCGGAACCGATGGGTGGATTGGGGTTTCTGAAAGCAATTGCGGCACCATACGCCGACGTGTCGTTCATTCCTACCGGGGGTCTGACCGCCGACAACATCGGGACCTACCTCGCCTTCGACGGCGTGGTTGCGTGCGGCGGCTCGTGGATGGCACCCCGAGAGTGGATCGCGGCCGCTGCCTTCGACCGCATTCGAACGTCCACCCAGCAAGCAGTCGCCGCGGCTCAGGCGGCACGAGGAAGGACCGCATGAGCGCGCCCAGCCGCGTCGTGACACTTGGTGAGGTGATGCTGCGACTCAAGTCGCCGAGGTCGGAGCGACTGTTCCAGTCGCCAGTCCTCGAGGCCACGTTCGGCGGAGCCGAAGCCAACGTCGCCGTATCGCTGGCACAATTCGGCGTACCCGCGACGTTTGTTTCGGCGATTCCCGCCAACGCCGTTGGCGACGCGTGTGTCGGAGAGCTGCGTCGCTTTGGAGTAGACACGTCCGCCATTCGCCGGCAAGGCGAGCGGATGGGCATCTACTTCCTAGAGAGCGGCGCCAATCAGCGGGCCTCGCGGGTCACCTACGATCGCGCCGGGTCGTCCATCGCGACGGCGCGCGCGGGGGACTTTGACTGGACCGCGATCCTTGCTGGCGCCGATTGGTTCCACGTGAGTGGCGTAACGCCGGCGATCAGCGAGCAGGCCGCGGCGGTGGCGATAGAAGCGGCCCGGGCCGCACGCGCGATGGGACTCACCGTGTCCTGCGACTACAACTACCGCAAGAATCTGTGGCGCTGGGGAAAGAAGGCACCGGAGGTCATGCAGGAACTCGTGAGTCACGCGCACATCGGCATCGCCAATGAGGAGGACTGCCAGAAAGCGTTAGGCGTGGAGGTCTCGGGCGCGGGAGACGACGAGGTACACGGCGCAGAGATCGACACGGCGCGCTATGAGACTCTGGCGCTGCGGGTGCTGCATGCGTTTCCCAACCTGCAGAAGCAGGTGATCACGCTGCGGGAGAGCTACAACGCGGACCACAACGGGTGGTCCGCCGTGCTCCACAACGGTCGCGACTTTCTTGCCAGCCGACGCTATGACATCCATGACATCGTCGACCGGGTTGGTGCGGGCGACTCGTTTGCCGCGGGGCTGATCTACGGATTGCGGGCCTACGGGGAGGACGGCCAAGCCCTGGAATTCGCGACCGCGGCGTCGTGTCTCAAGCACTCGGTGCTCGGTGACTTCACTCGTGTAAGTGTGGCGGAGGTAGAGTCGTTGATGCACGGTGATGGCAGCGGTCGTGTGCAACGGTAGCGCGCACACGGGGAGCGTCGCATGGCCGACCGTGACACGCGGCGAATGCATTGCGACGGCCGCTCAGGAGAGCGCGTGCGGGCATGGCGCCCCTCGCGCGTGTCGGGCCTACCGCTGGATGATCTGCGCTCTGCTCTTCTTCGCCACGACCATCGACGACATGGATCGGCAGATCCTGGGGTTGCTGGCGCCCACCCTACAGACGGAAATCGGGACGGAGGCGGACTAGGGCGCGATCGTCTCGTGGTTCACGCTCGCGTATGCGCTGGGCTTCCTGATGATGGGTCGCGTGATGGATAGGGAAGCAACTATTGCGCACCAAGCTACACGCCAGCCGGGTTCCGCAGTATCCGATGAGCCCGCCTCACGGGAGTCCCAATCAAAAGCGCCCCGACGTTGCGTCGGGGCGCTTCGCACCGAGGAGGGATTTCAGCCCACACGCCGGCGGTCCCTCCGGTCCTCCCGGCGATCGCGCATATTCTCGCGCCGATCCCGCCGGTCCTCCAGTCGATCCAGCCGGTCCTCTCGACGATCCGCTCTGTCCTCGGCTTTGTCCAGTCTGTCCTCGATACGGTCCCGGCGGCCGCCGTCGTGCATAACATCCCTGCGATCCTCTCGACGGTCACGAACGTCTTCGGCGCGGTCCCGCCGGTCCTCTCGCCGATCGCGGACATCTTCACGCCGGTCACGCCTGTTCTCGCGACGGTCCCACACATCTTCGAGTCGGTCGCAAACAACGGGATTGGCTCTGCATCGCGACGACGGTGACTGCGCACCCGCAGTGGAGAAGGCTACGGATAGCAGGACGAACGGAACTGAAAGAAGCAGAGTCGAGCGCATGGTATCCTCCGGCACTGGTATGATTGCAAAGCTGAGTTGCTACCGCCTCGTACTGTCGGACGGTTCCGGCGCGGCGTCGTTAAGAGCGATCAGCGTCACCGGTCACTCTGGCCGAATTGGTCCACCAACCACAGGTGTGCACATGCTCTCTACGAAACGCCGTTGCCTTGCGATCACGTGCTTCGGATTGTTAGGCACCCCGCTGACGCCGGCGCAGGACGCCAAGCGTGACGTGCTCGTCGTGGTCGCGCGGCTGTTCGACGGCATGCGCGCGGGCGACAGCGCGATAGTACGCAGCGTTTTTCACCCGCAGGTACGGATGCTCACGTCGCTCATGCGTGGCGGCAAACCGGTCCTCACCATCGAAACGGGAGCCGACGCATTCGTGAAGGCCGTGGGCACTCCGCATCCTCAGGTCTGGGACGAGAGGATCTGGAACGAGAAAGTCGAACTCGACGGCTCGCTCGCGTCGGTCTGGACGAACTACGCGTTCTATCTGGGCGACAAGCTCTCACATTGTGGCATCGACCACTTCCTGCTTGCGAGAAGCGATGCGGGTGAGTGGAAGATCATTGAGCTGGCGGATACGCGAAGGCAGGACTGCGCCAGGTCGAGCCGGAGCTGAGAGCGGGGAGCGAGAGTCACCGCCTGCTCCCCTCGCTCCGAGCTCCCGCTGCCCCGTTCCCCGCTCGCGGCTACGGAAGCGTCACTCGTGCCAGCGTGTTCGCGTCCGTCCCGAACCAGAGCGACTTCGTTGGCTTGTGGTAGATCACGTGCCGGACCGTGAGCCCCCCACTCGGCACGTCGATCCCGGGCACGAATGTCTTGGAGCGAGCGTCGTAGCCGATGATCCGGCTTGGTTTGTTGGGGACGTTCTCCGCGTACCAGAGTCGGTCTTTCTCATCCACCGTGAGCGCATACGGCAGCGAGTTGGGGCCGCCCGGAGACGCGACCTCGTCGACCTTTCCCGTCGCGGGATCGAGCCGGCCAAGAAAGCCGCGCGTATAGTCCACGTACCAGACGATGTCGTCCGAGGTAATCGCGATCCGCCGGCCGCGTGCCCGCTCGTCTGGCAGCGTGAACTCCTTGGGCTGCATCGTCTTGGGGTCGATCATCCCCACCTTGTTGGTGCCGAACAGATTGTAGTACGGCTCGTCCTTGCTGTTCATCATGATGCCGTACGGCCGCGAGCGTGCCGCCATCTTCACCAGGTCGACCTTACCGGTTTTCGTGTTGAGGTGGCCCACAAATCCGCCGTTTTGCACCGTGAACCAGATATTGCCGGCTCGGTCAAACGTCAGCGTGTGTGGATCCCGCGCCGCGGAGTCTGGCATCGGGAAGCGGGTAATCGCTCCCGTCTTGGGGTCCAGCTTGCCGATGTGCGCGTTCATGTTGCCCGCATACCAGATGAAACCTTCCTTGTCGATGATCAGGTTGTGCGGGTTCGTCCGCTCCGCAAGCTCGTAGCGTTTGAAGTCCCCGGACTTCGGATCCAGCACGGCGATGTAGTTGCCCGCCTGTCCGCAGAACCAGATACGACCATCGGCCGCCACGTACGGGTCACGAGGCCGCGTCTTCTCCCACGGCACCGTCCATTCCTTGATTCGTATCGAGTCAAACGGAACCACCGCGACCGGCGACGGAGTCGCGAGGACGCTCACGGTGACAAAGCTCAGGTATAAAAGCATGGAATCCCCTCGGCCTGGGTGATCTCACGATCTCGAGATACGAGAACGTGCACACGGCGAGATGCGTTGCCGTCTGTCGATCGCATGAGACGAAACAACATCGCACGGCCCGGGCGTAAGATGAGGAGCCCGCACTTGCCAGGCGCTTGTACTCATCTCCCCATGTTTGACATGCGTACTACACGCTATATCATCGCCGCCCTTCTCGCTGCTCGTATCCTCCCGACGCAAGCCGCGTCACCCTTTGAGGGGGCGAGGCTCATCCCGCGCACCGACTCGTTTGTTGTCATGGTGCAGGGCCGCCAGATTGGCTCCGTACGCGAGACGATCGAGCGGACAGGGGACGGCTACCGACTCACGAGCGTGCAGCAAATGGCCGGCATGTCGCAGTCCACGGAGGTGACATTCACGCGCAATCTTGCCATGCGCAGCGTGAAGCAGGCCGGTCAGGTACGCGGCGCGGAAATGAGGATCGACGTGTCGTACAGCGGCGGGCGCGCGAAAGGCACATCAACGACGCCGACACCCCAGGGCATGAAGACTATCGTGGTGGACACGGTTGTCCCTGGAGGTTCGGTGGATGACAACCTCGTGCAGGGACTCTTGCACACTCTCCCCCTGGCGGAGGGAAAGGCGTTTGTCGTAAGCGTCTTCGCCTCTGGGCAAGGCACCTCCAAACCCATGACCATTCAGGTGGCCGGATCCGAAGCGGTGACCGTCCCAGCGGGGACGTTCGATGCCTGGAAGCTGAATGTCGCAGGCGGGCAGGTGCCCGTGACGTTCTGGGTGAGCAAGCAGGACCCGCGCGTCGTCAAACTTGGCTTCGCCGGTGCTCCCATGTCCTTTGAGCTGGTGAAGTGACTCCCGACCAGGGCCGACGCGAACCCGTGAGCCCTCTGGTCGCCCCGGTACATTTCAGATGACCGGCTACGCCAACCCAACCGGCATCCCTTCGGCCGTTGCCGGGGTCAGATGGTATGCTGCATTCGGGTTGCACTGTTCCGGCGCGTTGACGGCCAATTGCAGGGTCGGACGATGTCTCACAGCGATGCGCTCATGTTTCTTCGTCGATGGATCCTCGGAGCCGCGGTCATCCTTGGTGCGAGTCCCGCCGCTGCCCAGACCGTCGACGTCATCCGTGGTCGTGTAACGGGTCCCGAAAACCAACCGGTTGAAGGGGTAGAAGTTACGGTCACCACGCTGTCTGGTGCGGTGAGCAGGTCGGCACGCACCGACCGGAACGGGCGCTATATGGTCACCTTCCCCGGCGGGGACGGCGATTACTTTGTGAACTTCCGGTCCCTGGGCTATGCACCCCGGCGCTATGAGATCAAGCGCGTCGCCGACGAGGACATCCTCGTTGCCGATGCCAGACTCCAGCGGACTGCGACCCAGCTCGGCGAGGTGCGGGTGACGGCGCCACGCGGTCGGCCGGGTCGGAACGATCCAAACACGGATGTGAGCGGCACCGAGCGCACCGTGAATCCTGGGGCGCTGGCGGCGAACCAGATGGGCGACCTCGCCGCAATGGCGGCCTCCATGCCTGGCGTCCTCTACGTCCCGGGACAGGACGGAGATCCGTCAGGCTTCTCGGTATTCGGCCTTTCGGCCGACCAGAACTCCACCACGCTCAACGGCCAGAACTTCGGCGGGGCTGATTTGCCACGTGACGCGGCGGTGAGTACGTCGCTCTCCACCTCGCCGTACGACGTCTCGCGCGGTGGGTTCAGTGGTGGGAATCTGAATCTGCGGACGCGATCTGGAACCAACTTCATCGTGCGCTCGTCGAGTCTGAACATCGACGCGCCGCAGATGCAGTGGACCGATCGCGCCGCCCAGGCGCTGGGACAGCAGTATTCCAACCTGTCCTTCGGCGGACTGCTCTCGGGCCCGATCAGGTACAACCACGCCTTCTATAGTACGGCGTATCAGGTGGGGCGCCGCTCCAATGACCTGCAGACCATGCTGAACACCGACCCCGTGGGCCTCCGGGCGTCGGGTATTGCCATGGACTCGGTTTCGCGGTTGTTAGGCATTCTTGGCACCCTGGGTGTTCCGGCCACGGTGGGCGGGCTCCCGTCAGATCGCCTGAGCGATCAGGGGTCATTGATGACGAGCATCGACATCGCGCCACCATCGTCGCGGGCGGGATCTGCATTCAACCTCACCATCAACGGATCCTGGAACCGGCAGAATCCCGTGGGGGGTCAGATTACCGAGCTTCCCGCACACAGCGGCCGGCGGACCAATTGGAACGCGGGCGTGCAGGGGCGACATTCGACGTATTTCGGCTTCGGGGCCCTGAGCGAGACCGCGGTAAGCCTTGGTGCATCGCGCGGATCGTCGGAGCCATTTCTCGACCTGCCGAGTGGGAGCGTGCGGATCAACTCGAGCTTTGCCGACGGGACGAACGGAGTGAAGACGGTCACGTTCGGTGGCAGTCCGTTCCTCAACACCACGACCTTCAGCCATACGCTGGCGTTCACGAACCTCCTGTCCTGGTTCTCCGAGAACAACCGGCACCGGCTCAAGCTGAGCACCGAACTCCGACGCGACGGGTACGATCTGGACCAGAGCGCCAACCTGCTCGGCTCGTTTTTCTTCAGCTCGCTGGCCGATCTGGAATCGGGTGTCCCCGGTTCCTTCTCGCGGCAGCTCCAGCCCCGCACGCGCAGCAGCAGCCAGATCGTGGGGGCCATCTCGTTAGGCGATTCCTGGCGGGCCACGCCCAGCCTGCAGGTCCAGTACGGGCTCCGCGCGGACGGCAACGTGTTCGGCACGACGCCAAACCGCAACCGCCAGGTCGAAGCGCTGTTAGGTCTGCGAAACGATCGGGTGCCAAACGGCATGTACGTGAGCCCGCGGGTGGGATTCTCCTGGACATACGGCCGAGCGGCGCAGGTAGGCGGGTTCGACGGCGCCTTCCGCGGACCGCGGGCGGTGGTGCGCGGCGGCATCGGCGTGTTCCAGGGGACGCCCGGCACGCAGCTGACCGGTTCCGCGCTCGACAACACGGGCCTCCCCGGCGGACTGCAGCAGCTGAACTGTGCAGGACTCGCCGTGCCCAACCCGCAGTGGGCGCAGTACCTCGCCAGCCAGTCGGCGATCCCGGCCGAGTGCGCCGACGGCAGCAGGGGAACGGTGTTCGCCAGCTCGGTGCCTAACGTGTCTCTGTTCGCAAGCAGCTACACCGCACCCCGCAGCCTCCGGTCCAACCTGAGCTGGAGCGGCCCGGTGCTTGGCAACCGCTTCACCACGCAGATCGAGGGGACTTTCTCGCTCAACCTGAACCAGCAGGGCTTCGTCGATCGCAACCTGCAGGCGACGTCCCGTTTCGTGCTAGCCAGCGAGGGGTCACGACCGGTGTTCGTGCAGCCCACCAGCATCGATCCGGCCACGGGGCTTGTGGCCGCCCGGGATGCCCGGATCACACAATCGTTCAATCGGGTCACCGAGCAGCGGTCCGACCTTCGGTCGGAAAGCCGGCAGCTGCGTGTGTCCCTATCCCCCGCGACGTTCAACTCGAGGTACTCGTGGAGTCTCTCCTACGTGCACTCCAACGTGCGGGAGCAGGTGCGGGGCTTCAACTCCAACACGGTGGGAAATCCCTTCGATCTCGAGTGGGCCCGCTCCAACTTCGACGCACGCCACCAGATCCAGTATTCGCTCAACTACAACGCGTTCGATCTCGTCCGCGTGAACTGGTTCGGGAACGTGCGCTCCGGCGCGCCATTCACGCCACTCGTCGCCGGGGACGTGAACGGCGACGGATTCGGTAACGACCGTGCGTTCGTGTTCGACCCCGCCACCGCGCAGGATCCGGCGCTGGCGTCGTCCATGCAGATGCTCATGGCGGCGTCTACGGATGCAGTGCGCGGCTGCCTCACCAACCAGCTCGGCGCCCTGGCGACCCGCAACAGTTGCAGCGGGCCCTGGACCCACAACGCCAACCTCTCGATCTCGTTCAATCCGCTGAAGGTACGCATGCCGCAGCGAGCGACACTGTCGCTCGCCGTCTCCAATCCCCTGGGGGCCGCCGACCTGCTGCTGCACGGCAGCGGTGGACTTCGTGGTTGGGGCCAGAACCCGTTTCCCGACCAGAACCTGCTGTTCGTTCGTGGCTTCGATCGCGCGGCGCAGCGCTTTCGCTATGACGTGAACCAGCGGTTCGGTTCCACCAACCCGCAGTTCTCCGCGTTCCGCACGCCGGTGACGGTCACGGCGATGATGCGCTTCGATATCGGGCCTACACGAGAGAAGCAAGCGCTGACCCAACAGCTCAACCTCGGGCGCTCGGTCGAGGGGAACAAGATGCCGGAGCAGATGATCAAGGCCATTTACGGTTCCGGTGGTCTCATCAACCCCCTGGCCCAGATCCTTCGTCAGGCAGACACGCTGCAGCTGACGGTGGTGCAAGCCGACAGTCTGGCCACGCTCAACCGCTGGTATCTCGTTCGGGTCGACTCGATCTGGTCGCCCATCGCCAAACACCTGGCAGGATTGCCGGACGACTTCGACGCCGGTGATGCCTACGGTCGGTATCGCAACGGCCGGCGGGCAACCGTTGACCTCCTGCGTAAGCTGTCGCCGCACGTGAAGAACCTGTTGTCCGACGCTCAGCGGCGGAAACTCCCTGTGCTCGTCACGAGTTACCTCGATCCGCGCTACCTCGCCGCGATTCGCTCAGGGACGGCGGGCGCGGGTGGCGCGGGGCTCTTCCCCGGCGGCCCCATGGCACTCCCGGGCGGCGGTGGCGGACAAGCCGTTACCATCGTCCGCTGAGCGTCGCCCGTTCTCCATTTTCCATTCTCCATTCTCCATTCTCGATTCTCGATTCTCGATCCTCCTTTCTCTGTTCTCCCGGACTCCACGATGCTGCGACCTCATGTCCGAACCCTGGCCCTCGCTCTCTTCGTTCTGAGTGCATCTGGCCTGGCCGCCCAGCAGAAACTCCCTCCCCTCCACGCACTCGGCGCTGTCGAGCGGAAATCAGCGGAGTTGCTCGGTGCGGTGTCGGCGACCCGTGCGCTGCCCGACGGTCGCGTCCTCGTCAACGACATCGTCGGACGGCGCGTGCTGCTGTTCGAGCCGACCCTGGCGACTTATTCGGTCGTGGCCGACACCACCAGCGCCACGGCCAACGCCTACAGTTCACGGTTTGGCGGTCTCATCGCATACAGGGGCGATTCCAGACTGTTCATCGATCCCACGTCGCTCTCGATGCTCGTCATCGACGAGGCCGGCAAGATCGCCCGGGTCATGTCGATTCCCAGACCTAACGACGCTGGATCGATGATCGGCGGTCCCAATGGCACGCCGGCATTCGACACCAAGGGTCGTCTCGTCTATCGGGCACCCCCGCAGTTCCGGATGCAGGGGCCAGCTGCGCCCCGCGGGAATCCCGATGGTGGACGACCAGCGGGCGGTCCCCCGGCCATGCCGGACTTTCCCGACTCGGTGGCGCTGGTGCGGGTCGAGCTGGCCACGCGAAAGCTCGACACGGTGTCGTTCCTCAGGATCCCCAAGACGCGCATGAGCGTCACCCAGGACTCCGCGGGACGAATGATGATGACGAACACGATTCATCCCCTTCCCTCGACTGACGACTGGGCACTCCTCGCGGACGGCTCGATCGCATTGTTGCGCGGGCTCGATTACCACATCGACTGGGTGCGCCCGGATGGCTCGAAGGGCGCGTCGGGCAAGATCCCGTTCCAGTGGCGCCATCTCAGCGACTCCGACAAAGTGGCGTTCATCGATTCCGCGCGAACGGCTATGGAAAAGCTTCGCGCCCAGGCCAACGCGGCCCGAGCAGCTGGTGGCGGCGTTGGCCCCGTGATCGCTCCGCCGGGTGCGATGGCTGGAGCCGAGGTGGTCGGCGACAGGGTCACGATGGTATTTCGCGAAGGCGCCAAGCGCGAAGCCGCTGGTGCCGACGCCCCGCGGCCCCGCGACCAGACGGCGGCCCCGGCCAACTTCACGATCCCGCCCTTGCAGTTCGTCGCACCTAACGAGCTGCCTGACTACGCTCCGCCCTTCGGCACGGGAGCCGCTCGTGCGGACCTGGACGGGAACCTCTGGATTCGCACCACCAATGTGGTGAACGGTGGTCCTGTCTATGATGTCGTGGATGTACGGGGCGAACTGATCGATCGCGTGCTCGTTCCGACCGGCCGCGTGGTCGCCGGGTTTGGGCGCGGTGGCCTGGTCTATATGGGCGTGCGGGAAGGATCCGGAGTGCGACTGGAGCAGGCACGGCGCACCGCGGTGGCATTGCCTTGAGTCGGATCCGGATCAGCAACTAGCGTCGCCGACCATGGCCAGCATCCGACGTGTTGTTGCCGTGACCGGTGGCCTCATTGCCACCGGTCTCGTCGCCGGGGGAATCGCGGCGGCCTGCGGCCTTGCCATCACCGCAATGCTCCGAGGGAACTGGCGCTTCGCGCTCGATGCGGAGGTCTGGCTGTTCAGCGGAGCGATCGGTGCCGCGATTGGCGGCGTTGTCGCGCCGCTGACCTCCTGGCTGTTCCTGCGGCACGTGCCCCTCGGTGCGCTCGTCATCCAGACGACGCTCGCCACGGCTGTTGCCGGTGGCCTTGGTCTCGCGCTTCACATCAATCCGCTCATCGCGGCGCCGCTGGGGTACGTAGCCGCTGCCACACGACTTGCGATCGTGAACCGGTCGAGGCGAACCAGTGCGACGTTGCCGGGCGCCGAGGGTGATTCAGCTGGGCAACCCGATGGTACAGCTACCCTTCGCGGCTCCGACGAAGCTCGGCGTCTGGGAAGGGAGCCCTGAACGGCAGCGGTCGCTTCGCTCGGGAACTCCCCAAGCGCCTCGACCATTACTATTGTTCAGCACGAAGCATGAGCCCTCACGTCCACCCTGCATGCGAGGAGGTGATCCATTGTCTACTGACCCCAGAACGGCGCGGATCGCTTTAGACCGCTAAGGCTCCACTGCCTGGCTGACCGGCGCACCGCGCCGACCGGTTCAGAATACGAGGTCCATGACGCGTTAGGGCGCGGCATGGGCCTCGTCCGTTCTACCTCGACGGCTCATGACGGACTCCTGTAACTACGACGCGGTCGCCGACGCGTTCGATCATCGCTACCGACGCAACCAGTACGCCGGTGTCCGCGATGCCCTGCTCGATTTCGTCGCTGGCGCCGATAGCGTCCTGGAAGTGGGATGCGGGACCGGCCACTGGCTCGCATTGCTGGCGAACGACGCAGCCTATGGCGTTGACGCGTCGTGGGGTATGCTGCAACACGCGCGTGTGGCAGCACCGCGCGCGATGCTTGCCCACGGGCGGGCAGAGGCGCTGCCCATCGCCTCCGCCTCGATGGACCGCGTCGTGGCGATCAACGCGATGCATCACTTTGTTGACAAGATTGCGTTCGTTGCTGAGGCTCGTCGCGTGCTGCGGCCTGGCGGTGGCGCGCTCACCGTGGGACTCGATCCGCATACTGGTACCGACCAGTGGTGGATCTACGATTTCTTTCCAGGAACACGAGCGACCGATCTTCGGCGCTACCCCTCGACGTCAGCGATCCGCGAGATGATGGCCTCCGCGGGGTTCGGCTCCTGTGAGACGACGGTCGCTCAGCACGTTCCGGCAGCCGTTTCTGTGCGAGAGGCGCGCGCGAGGGGCTCAATGGACCGCAACAGCACGTCACAACTCATGCTGCTGAGTGACGAGGAGTATCGCGCCGGTGTGCAACGCATCGCGGTCACTGTGCCCGGCGCAGGCGAGAGGGAGCCCACGCTGCATGCCGACCTCCGGCTGTACGCAACGACAGCGTGGCTCCCGACATGACCACTCAGCCGCTCGATGCACCCACGGCGTTCTCCCGCAGCCACGCGCGCAACGTCCAGAGAAAGCTCAGAGAGTCCGACAATGCGAAGAGCAGCGCCAGCTGCCCCGGGATGAATCCCAACAGCCAGAACGCGGCCATAACGAAGGGGACGAGCGGTCGGTCGATCAGCGACGCAAACACGAAGCCCTGTGCATTGAGCCGCCCGCTCACGACGTAGAGCATCCCAATGCCGCCCAGGAGCAAGCCGACCAGCCGCACGTAGTTCGCGGCCTGCTCTGAGAGTGCCGGGAGCTGCAGCAGGGTCGCCACGAGGTGCGGAGCCAGGACTGTGGCCAGCGACTCCGCGAGGATGATCCAACCGAACACCTCTACGGTCTTCGCGGAATGTGCCTGGTGTTCGGCACGGATGACTTTCCGAAGCATACTGAGGAAAAGGCGCACAGGTATCCCTCCACTTCCGTACAGGGGCGTGATCGCACAGGCTTCAGGGCCCCCACAATCGCACTTCCTGACGTATCCGCAAGTAGCGCACGTGCGTTGGATGCGCAGACGCTCGTTTGCCTGAACAAGGAGTCCCTTCCGACATGTTTCGCACACATCGGCGCATCTGGCCAGCAACGTTGCTCATCCTCGCGGCGGTGTTCCCCGCATCGGCGCAGACGAGGGCCACCGAATTGCTCTGGGACACCTACGGGGTGCCGCACATCTTCGCGCCTGACGACGAACAGGTCGGCTACGGCTTCGGGTGGGCCCAGATGCACGCCCACGCCAACCTGATTCTCCATCTGTACGGAGAAGCGCGTGGCCGATCGGCCGAATACTGGATGGACCACGATGGTGTGCGAGAAGCGAGCGACATCTGGATCCGCCGAATGGGCATCGCCTCGAACGCCCGACGATGGTACGAGGACCAGGATCCCGCCTTTCGCCGATATCTCGACGCATTCGCGCGTGGCATGAACGACTGGGCGGCCAGGCACCGGGCCGAGATCCCGGACTCGCTTGCCGTCGTGCTTCCCGTCACAGCAGTCGACGTTCTGGCACACGGCCAGCGTGTCATCACCACGTCGTTTGTCACCAGTCCTGAGCGTGTGGGGAACGTGGCGCGGGCCTGGGAGCGCGGAACCATGCGCGCCGCAGACGATGCGGCCGCCGCCGCTGAGCAGGCCACTCGCCTGGGCTCCAATGCGTGGGCCATCGGACCCGCGAAATCGGCGAGCGGACATGCGATGCTTCTGGCCAATCCGCATCTCCCCTGGGGCTCGTTCTACACCTGGTTCGAAGCCCAGCTTGTGACGCCCGGCATGGACCTGTACGGCGCGACGCTGGTGGGTTCACCGATCATCACCATCGGTTTCAACGAGCAACTGGCGTGGACGCACACCGTCAACACGCACGACGGTCAAGACATCTATGAAGTGACGATCGATGGTGATGCCTATCGTTGGGACGGCGCCGCACGGCCCTTTGCGACGCGCAGCGACACTCTGCTGGTCCGCGATGCTGCTGGTCGGTTGACGAAGAAGCCGCTCGTGTTCCGTGAAACGGTCCACGGACCCGTCATCGCGGAAAAGAACGGCAAGGCGCTGGCGCTTCGCGTCGTTGGCCTCGACCGCGCCGGCGCCTGGAAGCAGTGGTGGGACATGGGACGGGCTCGCTCGCGCGGTGAGTTCACCGCCGCGCTACAGCAAATGCAGATCCCGATGTTCACCATGATCTACGCCGATCGGGCCGGGCACATCATGCACCTGTTCGGCGGCTTGACGCCCATGCGCCCTCGGGGAGACTGGGTGTTCTGGCAGGGAATCGTTCGCGGCGACTCGTCCTCGACGCTCTGGACGACCGTTCACGAGTTTGGTGACCTCCCGCTCCTGGCCGATCCCCCGTCTGGTTGGCTGCAGAACGCGAACGATCCGCCCTGGACGACGACGGTGCCTTTGCTGCTCGATCCGTCGCGGTACCCGTCCTACATGGCGCCTCGCAGCATGGCGTTTCGGCCACAGCGTTCGGCGCGCCTGCTGGCCGACGGCGGGAAGCTGACGTTGAACGAGATGGTCGCGCGCAAGCATGATACACGGATGGAGCTGGCCGACCGTGTTCTCGATGATCTTACAGAAGCGGTACGCGCGCACGGCGACGGCGAAGCAAGGCAAGCCCTCGACGTGCTCATCGCATGGGATCGTCAGGCGAACGCGGATTCGAGAGGAGCTGTGCTCTTCGCCGCCTGGTGGCGCCAGCTGGGACGCAGCGGTGGTGGGCCGGTGTTCGCCCAGCCATGGAACATCCAGCGCCCGCTCCAGACGCCGGACGGACTGGCGAATCCCGCTGCCGCGGCCCGAGCCCTGACGGCGGCGGCGCGTGACGTACAGCAACGATATGGGCGGCTCGACGTTGCGTACGGCGAGGTCAACCGCATCGTGCGCGACGGCGTCGATCTGCCTGGTAACGGAGGATCCGGTTCGTTAGGTGTCTTCCGTGTGGCCGAGTACGCTGCCCCCGAGGGCCAGCCGCGCGCTACCGTGGACTTCGGCGACTCGTTCGTGGCGGCCGTGCAATTCAGCACGCCGCTCGAGGCCCGGGTCCTGACGGGATACGGCAACTGGTCGCGCGCAGGATCGAAGCACCGGGTCGATCAACTGTCGCTCTTTGCCGCACAGCGGCTCCGCACGGCGTGGCGCACGCGGCCCGAGATCGAGGCCAACCTCGAATTCCGAGAGGTCGTGGGCAAATGAAGCCAATGTTTCTTCCCGACGTTGAGCTGCACCCCCAACCGGGTCGGTATGCCGACGCCATCGCCGCCATGCGTGGCACCGATCGTGAATATCCACAGATCTGGCACCTCTTCGCCTACAGGCCGGGCGCAACCGAGCACCTCGCGCGCTTCACGCAGGAAATCATGCGCGAGGAGGCACCGTTGCCGCCCGGATTCCGCGAACTGATCGCCGCGTACACATCGAAGCACAACGACTGCGATTTCTGAACGAAGGCACACGCCGCGGTCGCGGCGACGCTGCTGGAGAATGAGGAGCTCGTGCGGCAGGTGCTGGAGAACGTCGAGACGTCTCCGCTGAGCGAGGCAGAGAAGGGATTGTTCCGGTTCCTTGACCGGGTGAACCGTGATTCGCCGCGCCTTGCCGCCGACGATCTGACCGCGGTGCGCGCGGCCGGATGGAGCGATGAACAGCTGTACTACGCGATCACCGTCTGCGCCCTGTTCAACTTCTACAATCGCTGGATCGACGCGACCGGTGTACACGCCATGTCCGAACAGGCACATCGCGAAGGCGCCGTGCGAATGGCGAAGCAAGGATACGCACCGAAGTAGGAACACGTGGCCGTCCAGGTGCCGCCCGAAGGTTCCCTGGAGGCCCGAGCTGCCGCTGCCGTCCTGGCACCAGGAGTGTCCCCGCCTGCCTAACGGCTCAGTCGCGACAGTGCGAACTGGACGACGAGGTCGGTGGTGCTCCAGAGCTGAACGTCGGAGCCGGAGCCGTACCGGATGGGGACGAGGCGCCTGCCGCGGATCTCGTAACTCCAGAGCTCACTGCGAAAGCCCGATGCCTCGACGGCCGACTGCACGATTTCGAGCGCGGCTCTCAGCTCCGTAACGTAGGCCGCCTTCTCGCCATCAGCTCGCCGCGGTGCGGCGGCGCCTGACGAGTCACTGGTAGCGGCGATCTGGCGTGCGGCGCCGAGGAGAAAGAGGTTGACCTCACGGCCCCAGACGACCCGGGGGCCGTGGTAGTGATCGCGCTGGAACGCCCTCCAGACCGACGGCGGGGCAAATGCGTCGTTCGCCACTACCGGCCCAAGCCCCTCGACGAGCAGCCCGCCCGGGTATGCACGGGTGAACAGGCGCACATCGCGAAGCGCGTCGGCCATGGTGCCACTGTCCGGCGGCCCGTCCATCCAGCCGTCGCCGAGAAACAATCTCGTGGCAACGTCGCTGTTGGCCACGCCGACTGCCTGGCCCTGGGCGTCCAGAGCGAGCGCGAGAAACACGAGAGAATCCCGGTCGGCACCCGTCGCCGCCAACACCCCGCGCCAGTAGGCGCGTTCGCCCTCCGGCATCGTGGCCAGGCGAGCCGACACCTGCGTGCGCACGTCGGCCGGCCCGAGCCGCACCAGAAAGTGACGGGACGCTCCTCGCCACGTATTGATCGCATCCCCAAGAATCCGTGGCTCGCGCGCATAACGAGCCAACGATGTTCCCGGGAACAGCGCCGCTTCGGTGCGCGCGAGCGAATCCACCGAGATCCCGAGTGCGCGGATCGCTTGCAGCATGTGCCCCACGGCTTCCAACGCCCGTGGTACCCAGATGGCGTTGACGTCCATCGCAAAGCGACCACCAGCATATCCGGCGTTGCTGTCGCGCCAGCTCGTCGCCGCCCATCGCGCGGAGTCGCGCGCGGGAAACGACACGAGGTTTCCGGCGACGGGATCCGCGGCGTAGGCGGTCGTGGTGTGGGTGACGAGCGCGAGCTCGCGCAGAAGGCGCGCCAGCCGAGACCCTCCGCCATCGGAGGAGTCGAGGAGAAAGGCTCGCTTGCGCTCGGCCGACACGGAGGAGTCGGCGAGCCAGCGTGCGGCGAGGACGGGCAGCTGATACTCGTCGTCGATCATGTGATAGTTCTCGCGCACACGCCGGAGATCCTGAAGTACGATACGAGCACGAGAGAGCAAACTGTCTGCTACAGCACGCTGACCGCCGGCCAACGCGCCGACGTAGTCGCCGACCAGCGCGGCGTACTCGGCGGCGCCCTCGCGGACCGCCTGCCCACCGAGCGCCTCCTCGTGGCTGACCTGGCCGGATGGGGAGAGCTTGCGCAGCACACTGGCGACGACGAACTCGGACATCTCGCCGCGCCAGATGGGTTGCATCATGAGAGCGGTCACGAGCATGTCACGCCCGAAATACGTGGCATAGGTGGGGAGTCCCGCCATCAGCTTCTCCCGTGAGGAGAGGAGCTCCACGCCGCGAACCTGCCGCTCGAGCCACCGTGCGCGCAGGGAATCCGCTCTCGATCCACGCACGGCTGCGGACTGGGCGACGGCGAGGAACTCGAGAAACTGCGGGTTGAAGATTTCGGCGCGCGCCAGAGGTGTGAGTGGGGCGGTGCTCGTGGCGATGCTCACGCCGAACGACACGCGTGTGCCCTGACGCGCGCGCAGGGAGATCGAGCGCGGGCCACGTACCGCCACGACTTGGCGTGGATCAGCCTGGAACTCGAGCGTCAGCGTGTCGCGTCCGTCGAAGGTTGGTTGGGTCACACGGGCATGCCACGTTGAGTCGGTCCGCGAGACACTAATGCTCGGCTGCAGTCGAGCTCGCAGCGTTGGGATGTCCGGTGCGCCCAGAAGACCGAGATGCTGCGTTCGTTCCATCGGGCCGAGTCGCGCGAGCGCGGCGAGCAGGCGATCGAGCTCGGGAAGCGTCCAGGGTGTGGCGCCCAACGGGCCACGGTGGCGTCGAGCGTACTGGAAATCGCGCTCGACACGCATGGAGCCGAGGAGGAACAGACCGATGTCCAGTCGAGGAACGTCGGCGGCCAGGCGATACTGGAGCGTTCGTGTCCGCCCCGACCGCGCCACGTCCGCGCCGTGACCGTCCCATCGGAGCTGGAGCGGCGCGCCACGTCCATCCCGGGCCGAGAAGCCGATGCTCTGGTTCTCGCTGTCTGCCAGGAGATGAACTACCCGCCCCTCGCGGCCATCGAGGTAGATCTGAGCGGTGTTCCCGGCCGCGTCGCGAAAGAGCCGCGTGGTGTAGCCCCGGTAGGCCGCGGTGTCATCGAGGCCACTCTCCGGGAATGCCAGCACGACGGGGGTGGCCTGCAGCGGGGCACCGAGCTGCGCCAGCAGCGCGAGAGCGAAGACGCTCATGCGAACCTCAGGTCGTGCGTGTCCGTGTGGCCGTTCGGCGCGTGGCGACAGATCCGAGCTCCACGAATGTGGTGCGAATGCGAACGTCCATCATCGCGTCGGAGTCATGTTCGATCATGCCAATGAGGATGTGCGCCGTGCGTTCACCCACCTCGACCCCGGCATGCCGGAGGTGCGTGACATTGGGGTGCAGAAACGCCGGCGCCAGGCCGTCGCTGATCGCCAGGAGTGACACCTCCTCCGGGATCCTGCTGCCGCGGCGCATGAGCAGGTGGTGCGTTCGGACGAGGAGCTCATCGGTCATTGTGAAGATGGCGGTCAGGTCGGGGTGTGCCTGGAAGGCACGGTCGAGCTGCTCATCGAGCTCATCGATGATCGCGACGCGCAGGATCTGCGAGTCAGCCAGCTGGATGCCGTTTTCGGTGTGCCCCCGCCGGAAACCTTTGAGCCGCAAGGAGCTGATGCGCTGGCGCTGGTCCCCGAAGATGCCAATGGACCGCGTGTGTCCCATGTCGATCAGATAGCAGGCGGCCTCACGGCCCGCTTCTTGGTCGTCGATGGTGACGGTGGAATGCTTGGTTGTCTCGATGGTCCTGTCCAGCAGCACGACGGGGATGTCACAGTCGCGGAGGATGTCGAGATGATTGAGATCTGTCGTCTCGGAGGACAGGACGAGGAGTACGCCATCGGCGGAGAGATGCGTGCAGTACTCGACGAGCCGTCGTTCCTGCACGATGGAGTTGTCGGACTGGAAGACGATGAGCGAATAGTCGTTCTGCTGCACTACACGATTGATGCCAGTGATCATCGAGGGGACGAAGAACATGTTCATCTCGGGGAGGATCAGCGCGATCAGTCGCGAGTGCTTGGCGCGCAGGTAGCGGGCGCGATAGTTGGGGATGTAGTTGAGCGCCTGGGCGACCTCGCGTACCCGCTCCTTGGTGGCCTTGCTGATGTCAGGGTGATCGGCGAGCGCGCGCGAGATGGTGGGCATGGAAAGGCCCAGCCGCCTGGCGATGTCCTTGAGTGTGACGCGGTGACCGGCCATGTCGGGGGGCTGCTGTCGAGACGTTGCCGCAATCGATTGCGCAATCGGTTGCGCAATTTGTTGCGGCCGAGTGGCTTGCGTTGCAGGAGAGTTACTGCTATGAAGGGGCCGCAAACTGTGCGGGCCTTCCGTTACCATGCACGCCTCGATCGCAGAAATCAACGAATGTTTGCGAAACTTGTTGCGCCGCCGGCGCCGGCGAAGCGCCGTCGCGAACCCGGCGATGGCGAACGCCGGGCAAGGGCATCGCCTCGCCGGCAGCCGGTGCGCGGCTCAGTCCGCCGTATCCTACACACGGTGTTTAGGGAAAGCGCGGGCCAGGAGACGTGGTGCGAGGATCGCGGTCCGACGCAGCCTCAGCCGTGTCCGTTCTTGCCGCTGCAGCCGCCTCACCTATCTTGACGTCAGAGCATATGCCTGAAACGCGGCCGACGGACGCAGGAGAGCCTCTAAGCATCCGCAGCAAGACAACAGTTCTTTCCTCCCACATGCGAATCCCGGAGAACAGACGCATGGCTGTCACACGATGTCTGTTGGCCGCGCTGGTCGGCGGCGTGTTATGTGTATCACCACTCGCGGCCCAGGGCGCGAATGGCAGCATCTCGGGCCGCGTGGTGGACTCCACCAGCCTGCAGCCGCTGTCGAACGTCAACATCCAGCTTGACGGGACTCAGCGCGGCACCGCCACGCGGAATGATGGCGGATTCGTTCTGAGCGACGTACCGGCGGGTGTGCAGCGGCTGCGGGTATCCCGACTCGGCTACCGCCCTGTGACACAAGAGGTCACGGTGACGGCGGGAGGGACGGCGACGGTGCAGATCCCCATGGCCGCGGTTGCGGCAAACCTCACCGCGGTCGTCGTGACAGGCTACGGCACTCAACGCCGGGAAGCGATCACGGGTTCGGTCGCGTCAGTGGAAGCTGGCGAAGCAAACGTCGGCGTGATTCCGAATCCCACGGGCCTCATCCAGGGCCGCGTGTCGGGCGTCAATGTGACGCTCAACAGCGGCGAACCCGGAGCGGGAGCGCAGATCCGCATCCGAGGCGGGACCTCGATCAGCGCCAGCAACGATCCGCTGTATGTCATTGACGGCGTCCCGATCCAGAACGATCAGACCGAGGCGACTGGCATCGGGATCGGAGGTGGGGCGGCGCTGGCGCGAAGCCCACTCAACCTCCTGAACCCGAGCGACATCGCGTCCATCTCTGTGCTCAAGGATGCGTCGGCGACGGCGATCTATGGAAGCCGTGCGGCGAACGGGGTCGTCCTGATTGAGACGCGCAAGGGACGCTCCGGGACGTCCACCATGGAATACGAGGTCTATGGAGCAGCGTCAACGGCGGCCTCGCGCCTGGAGTTCCTCACCGGGGGTGAGTATCGGGCATTCATCCAGCAGCAGATCACGGCGGGGGCGATCCCGTCGAGTCGGCTCGCCGATCTCGGATCGGCCAACACCGATTGGGAGAAAGAGCTGACGCGCACCGGATACACGCAGAACCACAACATGTCATTTGCGGGAGGATCCACGAACACGACGTATCGAGCCTCCCTCAACTACATGAATCAGCAGGGAGTGCTGATTTCCAACGGGTTCAAGCGATTCCAGGGGCGGTTGAACGCCAACCACGAAGCCCTGGCCGGAGGCCGCCTCCGCATTGGTGTGAATCTCACGACCTCGCGCCTCGACAACGACTATCTGCCGTTCGAGAACACCGGCGGATTCGAGGGTGGGGTGCTGGCCAATATGGCCATCTTCAACCCGACGTTGCCGGTGTACGTGACGGATCCGACGACGAAGATCACGTCATTCTTCGAGACAGGCACGGGGCGGCAGTCGACCCGCAACCCGGTTGCCATGGCAAACCAGGTCCTCGATGAGGCCCAGACCAACCGCTACCTCGGCAACGTCACAGCGTCCTACAACCTCCTCTCGAGCTTGACCGCGCAGCTCAACGTCGGCACCGATCGCTCCTCAGCCACACGCCAGACGTACCTGCCCCGCAGCAGCCCGGTTGGCGCCGAGTTCGGCGGGCGCGCACGCCAGGTGGAGCGCAATCTCTCCAACGTCAATCTGCAGAGCCTCGTCACGTGGGCGCCCAAGCTCCCGAGCTTCATCCCGGGGGACGAGTTCGAAATCGTAGGAGGATACGAGTTCGCGAAGTTCGAGAACGGCGAATTCGGTGCCGAGGGCCGCAACTTCACGACCGACCTTTTCACATTCAACAACCTCGGGGGCGGTGGCGACCTGACGCCGCCGTTCTCGTGGAATGAGGAGAGCCGGCTGGTCTCGTTCTTCTCGCGGGCCAATTATGGCTTGAAGAACCGCTATTTCCTCACCGGCGTCCTGAGAAAGGACGGCTCGTCGCGGTTCGGGGCCGGGAACAAGTGGGCGACCTTCCCGGCCGTGTCAGCTTCGTGGCGCATCAGCGAAGAAGGCTTCATGAACACCGGGTTCTTCTCCGATTTGCGGCTCCGAGTAGGCTATGGTCTCCAGGGCAATCAGGCGGTGGCACCCTACTCTTCCCTCATTCTGCTCGAGCCGAGCACGGGGGCGCGATATCCTTTCGGCAATAGCGTCGTGACGGGCGTCGTACCGACGCGGAACGCGAACCCGAATCTCAAGTGGGAACAGACGGCGCAGACGAGTGCGGCGATCGACTATGCGTTCGCGAGCAACCGGTTCTCCGGCACGGTCGAGTACTACCGCAAGAACACCGAGGACTTGCTGCTCACGGTCTCCGTGCCGCAACCGGCGCTGGTGTCGACACGCCTCGAGAACGTAGGCAAACTCAAAAACACGGGACTCGAAGCCTCCATTGACGGGAACGTCCTCAACAAGGGTGCGTTCAGCCTGTCGTCGGGCCTCGTGCTCGCGATCGAACGGAACGAAGTGGTGGATCTGGGTGGCCGCACGTTCATCACGACAGGTCGAGTGAGTGGCCAGGGACAGTCGGGGCAGAATGCGCAGCGCATCATGCCAGGGCGTCCGTTGGGGACGTTTTGGGGTCCCGAGTTCATTGGCGTGAACTCCGCCGGCAAGCAGGAGTTCAACAAGTACACTGTGACGCGCGACGCGTCTGGACGGGAGACAGGGCGTACCCTCAACGGCAAGACGACAGCCCCGAGCGGTGACGACTTCACGGTCATCGGCAATGCCAATCCTGACTTCAGCCTTGGCCTTCGCAGCAATGCCAACTGGAACAAGTTCGACGTCAGCTGGCTGTGGCGCGCCGAAATGGGCCGCGACGTGTTCAACAACACCGCCCTCGTCTATTCCAACAAGGCGAAGGTGCTCACCAACCGCAATGTATTGCGTTCGGCACTGAGCGAAGCGGACGGGCTCTCGGAGCCCGCGATCTATTCGTCTCGCTGGATCGAGGACGGCTCGTTCTTCCGTCTTCAGAACGTCACGCTCGGCTACACCTTCAGGCTCTCGTCAGGCGTGCTGCGAGGCGCTTCGGCACGGGCCTTCCTATCGGGCGACAATCTGCTGCTGTTCACGCCGTACAGCGGCTACGATCCCGAGGTCTTCGTGGACGCGGGTCTTGCGTCGCGCGGCGTCGACTACCTGACCTATCCGCGGGCCCGCACGTTTACGGGTGGCGTCCGCTTCAGCTTCTGATCGTACTCGAGCGCATCCAACAAGACACCACATGAGGCGTATGCTGAAGCCAAATCTGTCGAGGAGAGTGACCGGCGCACGGCTTTGCACGCTGCTGCTCGTGCCAGGCGCCGCAGCCACGGTCCAGGGTTGCACCGACCTCTCCGAGGTCCCGACCAGTGCAATCACCCCCGAGAACTTCTACAGGAACGAGGGGGAAGTGCTCGCCGGCGTCGCGTCGGTCTACGCGTCGCTGCGTGCCATGATGTGGAGCTGGTACAACATCAGCCAGATCAGCACTGACGAGAACGTGGTCCCCACGCGCGGCGGCGACTGGTTCGACAACGGCCGCTGGATTGAGATGCACAGGCAGACCTGGACGGCGAACAGCCCGATGGGCCTCGACGATGTCACGGGAATGTTCAACGACTTGTTCGCCGGGGTCTCCCGCGCCAACACCGTCCTGGGCGCGCTGGACGACGTGAACGTGCCGAACAAGACGGTCGTAGCGGCGGAGGTCCGCGCGTTGCGCGCCTGGTACTACTTTGCGCTGCAGGACATGTTTGGCGGCGTCCCGATCGTGACGACGACCGAGGTCAAACCGCGGGCGGCGAACAAGCGTGCCGAGGTGGCGAAGTTTGTCGAGGACGAACTGGTCGCCGCCCGGGCGGTGTTGCCCGACTCGCGTCCGACGGGAGAATACGGCCGCATGACGAAGGGCGCGGTCGATGCGATCCTGGCCGGTCTGTATCTCAACAACGAAGTCTTCACCGCCACGGTGACGACGGCAGGGCTGCAGCGCGGTCCTGCCCGGTGGCAGGACGCGGTGACCGCAGCCGACCGCGTGATCAACTCCGGCAAATACACGCTGGAGCCTAACTGGCGAAACAACTTTACCCCAACGAACCGCAACTCCAAGGAAAATGTCTTCGTGGCGCGGCACGTCGCGCAGGACGGCCTCGGGCTGACGATCTCCATGCGCTATACGCACTACAACTCCATGGCGAACGGCGGGTGGAACGGTTTTGCCACGATTGCAGAGATCTACAATGCGTTCGACGCGACGGACGATCGCCGCACTGTGTTCCTGGTGGGCCCGCAGGTAGACCTGAACACGGGTGCACCGATCAAGGATCGCGCCGGCAACCCGCTGGTTTTCACGCTCGACATTCGCGACATCACACAAGCGACCGAGGCCGAGGGCGCCCGCATTGCGAAGTTCCGCCCGGATCCTGCCAAGGTGGGGAACGGAGAGAGCGGCAATGACTATCCGTACTACCGCCTGTCCGAGATGTATCTGATCAAAGCCGAGGCGCTCAACGAGCTGGGACAGACCGCGCAGGCGATCGCTGCGGCCAACCTGGTGCGTGCGCGGGTGAGCCAACCGGCGTTGAGCGCGTCGCTGACTCAGGCGGCGGCTCGCACCGCAATCCGTCGCGAACGACTTCTGGAACTGGTCGGCGAGGCCAAGCGCCGCCAGGACCTGATTCGCTGGGGTGAGTACACGTCACGCACATGGCTGTTCAAGGGATCGACGGAACCGTACCGGGTACTGCTGCCCATCCCTCAGGCTCAGATCGAGATCAACCCTCTGCTCAAGCAGAATCCTGGGTATTGATTCCGGGCGCTGTATCCGGCGTCTGATCAGAGCCTGCTTCCGCAATGGAGGCAGGCTCTGATGGTCGGAAGACTCTCCCGCACGCGACGCACCCCGCACGCTATCCGGTATTGGCCGAGCTCAGGATGATCGCATCGAGATACCTCGTCCTGCTCTCGTGGACGGGGCTGTTGTCCGCTTGTAGTGCTCGCGAGCATGCACCCACCGCCCGCGATGATGCCGCGCCACCCGTCGACGGCCGGATGTTCACGCGACTCCCATCCAGCTTCACGGGAGTAGCATTCGCGAACCGCGTCACGGATACGCGCGAGGTCAATGTCTTTACCTACCGCAACCACTACAACGGCGGCGGCGTGGCGATCGGCGATCTCTCCGGCGATGGCCGGCCGGAACTCGTGTTGACGTCCAACGAAGGTGGGGCGCGGCTCTACCTGAACGAAGGGGGATTCCGGTTCCGGGACGTCACGGCCGGTGCGGGAATGGAGCACAATGGGGCGTGGACGACGGGTGTGACGATCGCCGACGTGAACGGCGACGGCCGCCTCGACGTGTACGTGTGCCATGCCGGGACCGACGCAAAGCGTCGTGCCAACCAACTCTTCATCAACCTCGAGACGGGCGCCGACGGCGTCCCGGCTTTCAAGGACATGGCGGCAGAGTACGGCGTTCAAGACGGTGGATATTCCACACACGCTGCCTTCCTCGACCACGATCGTGACGGCGACCTGGACCTGTTCATCATCAATAACTCACCACGCTCGGTCAGCAGCTTCGGACTCACGAACACGCGCAGCGTTCGACATCCGCTGGGGGGCGCCAAGCTGTATCGAAACGACGGGGATCGTTTTCACGATGTGAGCTCGCGGGCCGGCATCTATGGTCCGGAGATTGGATTCGGGTTGGGTCTCGCGGTGGGGGACGTCAACCGCGACGGGTGGCCCGACGTGTACGTGGCGAATGACTTCTTCGAGCGTGACTACCTGTATCTGAACAACGGCAACGGCACCTTCACCGAGTCGCTCGAACAGCAGATGCCATATTCGAGCTACTTCTCGATGGGGCTCGACATCGCCGACGTGAACAACGACGGCTGGCCAGACATCTACACGACTGACATGCTCCCGGAGGACGAGTACCGCCTGCGGACGACGTCGATGTTCGAGGGATGGAACCTCTACCAGGCCAAGGTGCGCAACGGGTACCACTACCAGTTCATGCGCAACATGCTGCAGCTGAACAATGGTGATGGGACGTTCAGCGACGTCGGGCAGGCCGCCGGGGTGGCGCGCACGGACTGGAGCTGGAGCGCGCTTCTGGCTGACCTCGACCTCGATGGATACAAGGACATCTTCGTGACGAACGGACTGGCGAAGGACGTGACGTCGCAGGACTACGTGACATCGCTCGCCAATCAGGCGGCGGCGCAATCGGTGCTCAAAGGCGAGAAGGTCGACTTCCTGGCGCTCGTGGACGCCATGACGTCCACGAAAATTCCTGACTACGTCTTTCACA
>JBQTIW010000215.1:0-2989 GCA_052387735.1 Gemmatimonadaceae bacterium | reverse complement strand
GCGGGTATCTGTTCAGGCGCGACGACGAGGCTGGCAACCCTCCGTTGGATGACGAGTGATCGCTGGGCTACGACACCGCCCACGGACGCCCGAACGGCGCTCCTGCCGTCGGCTTTCGCTCGTATGGGTAACAGAGCTGCTGCTGATTCGTTGAAGCGCAAGGATCGTCGAGTCGTCTACAGCGAATGCCACATTGGGACTTTCAACGATTGAACCATTCCCTCTTCGGGCTTGCGCGAACGGTTACCTCAGCGCCGAGTGCGCGTAGCGTGTCCGGGCCATGGACGATCAGCTCAAGCGTCTTGCTCGAATGGACGAAGCAGATTGCCGTATTCGCGGCTAACCCATGCACCTTAATCCAGTGTAACCTATGTTCCCGGTTTACACTGTCACTCATGTTCCCGGTTGCACACCTGTGACGCGACCGGCCTGCAGTGATCCCTTGACGCGCTCTCAACGGAGATGGGGCGCTACGTTCCTCGCGATGCGCTCGAACTCATCCTCCGTAAGTGGCAGCCGGCGGAACGCCGTCCATCCCTCCCGCGGCCGTAGATTGGCCCCCGCAGCCGCGTCGGAACCATACAGTATTCGTTCGACGCCAACCTGGCGAATCCGCCTCGCAAGCAAGGCAGCGTTAGCAGTCGAGATGTTAAGGTCCGCGACCGTTGTGACGTCGAACCAGAGCTGGCGGGTCCGGGGATCACGCTTCGCGACGGCCTCGGCGAGCACAGTCATGGCACTGTCGGCCGGAGGATCATCGTAGCCGGGCCCAGTTCCCGCCAAATGCGCAACTTGCACGGAGACATCGGGGACGAGCGGCAGCAATTTCTCCAGAAAAGCTCGCGCTTGCGCCGCGCCGTAAGGGCGATTCCTCGAAACTGACGCGCGGAGATGCAACACAATCGCCATGCGGCGGTCATTCGCGGCCCGAAGGACTCGACGCAACTGCTCCAGATGTTCGGGATTGTCCAGCTGTACGTCCGAGTTGCCGAAGTGGAGCTTGAGCCCGTAGCGGAGATTCGGATCCTGAGCGCACCGCCCCAGCTCTACCAGCGCGTACTCCTTGAGCGGGTTAAAGCTGCAGAACGCCCGCAGTCGATCCGAATGCTGCGCAGCCTGTGCTCCCGTCCAATCATTCTCGGCGCGGACCTTGGCGTATTCATCTTCGACTGTCCGCGCGGGGCTGCCGTACATGTATGCCACTGACAGAACAAGTGCGCGCCGAATGCCGGCCGAGTCGAGGAGCGCCACGACATCGCGAGCCGTGATGGTCTGCGGCCCGCCAGATCCGGTAGCGAGCAGGGCGGCGATGGCCGGACTGAACAGGTGCTGGTGGTGATCCGCGACGGGTGCACCTTGCGCTGCCGCCAGCCTTGCTGACAGCATGATCAGGACGCATGGAATAACCTGACGTTTCATGTCCACCTCGGAAGTCTGCGGCCTCAGGGCCTGCGCTTCTGCTGCCGGGCGAGGGGCGGCGCGGCGCAGGCCGTAGATCAAATCATACCGCGCGCCGCGCCGACACGTTTTCGCCCGGTCAGCAGCAAGCGCTTGTTAGGCGGCACGTGGGCATGGCCAGGCCACCAGTGCTCCGATTCCTCTACGGCCGACTAAACACCGCCCCATGCGGTACTGCGGTCCCGCGTCCGCCATGTGGCCACGCAATGCCCTCCATGCGAAGTCCCGGCTCGGCGTGTCCGGCGGCCCGGAACCGCTCGTCCAGTGCCAGTGTCCCGGTCGTCTCGTCGAACCGCGCGATCACGACTCGAGTCTTCATCGCCTGGTACCCGGTGACGACCAGCCGCTGGTGATTGGGCTCGAGCCCGATCCAGTGCGGCACGTCGTCACTGCCGAGTGAAAGGCGCGACACTTCGCGTGGATGCTCGGGATCCGAGACATCGAGGGAGACCACAGCGCTCCAGGCCGGCACCGTGATGAGGTAGTAGTTCCCGGCCACGACTGGAACCGCGCAGGAGGTCCCGGCCTTTCGTGGGAACGACGCGACCAGCCTGGCCATTGGTCCTGCACCCGCGATGTCGTGCAGCAGATAAAGTCCGCAGTTGAACGTCGACACCAGCACGGTCCTGCCGTCACTCAGCACTCGAGGCTCGGCGGAACGGTACCCCTCGTCCCCACGCGGTCCGTTCGGTAGCTCGATCGTGTGCTGCACCGTCAGGTCGGACAGTCGCCAGATCTGGAGAGCGCGCGTCGTATCGCGATCGTCCATGTCGGTGGTCGTCACGACGACGCGATCGACATCCGTGAGGATCGCCGCTGAGTACGGCCGGATGCGGCGGTCGACGCCAGGGTAGTTACCGGATGACGCGCGGACGACGTCTCCACGGGGCGTCAGTTCGGCGAGGCCGCCGGGTGCCACGCCCTTCGCATCGTGCTGCATTTGAAACGTGGCCAGCACGTTCCCATTGGGAAGGCGCCAGAAGCTGTGCGGATGCATGAGCGCCCCAACTTTCCCGAACTGCTTCGCAAGGCGTGGCGCAGATGGTGTGGAGAGGTCGAAGATGAACGACTGCCCGGAGCCGAAACCATTCGCGAACAGCTGACCGTCAGCGTTCATGTCGTGTTCGGTGTGGTGCGTGCGATTGCCGCGGCCGGGCACCGGGATCGTGGTCACCAGCGCGCCATAGCGATCAGCCGACGGGTGATCGCGCACGTCGTACACGGCGAGAAAGTCGGGTCCCGAACTATCGGATGATGACGCCCACAGGTACAGGAAGTCGCTGGATGCCTTCTGCGGCAGCGGCGGCCCTGATGATGCGGCCAGCAGTCCGGCGGCGACGACCATTAGGAAAACACGGAGGGACATGCGGCTTCGCTCGGATTGAAAAGGGACCTTGTTGCCGTCTAGAAGATATGACTGGGCTGGCCTCCGGGTTTCACGTGGATTAGCTCCTCGCGTGTCAACCGGAGTTGCCAGAGCCACCTGCGACATACCCACGGTCGCACTTGCTACGGAGACCAGCCCATGTCA
>JBQTIW010000214.1:0-11313 GCA_052387735.1 Gemmatimonadaceae bacterium | reverse complement strand
TGCTCGAAGCGCACCATCCCCGGATGCGTCACTCGCTTTTCTACCTGCTCAGCACCTGATCCTGAGTTTCAGGACGGACACTAGCTAGTCGGAACCGATCGCCTCGAGGGGTTTGATGCGGGCGGCGCGATGCCCGGGAAGCCAGCAGGCGAGGAGGGCAGATGCGAGCAGGAGAAGCACGACCCCGACCATGGTACCCAGATCGGTCGCGCGCACCTCGAAGAGCAGCGTCTGCAGCTTCGCTGACAGCACGATCGCAATGGCGAGCCCGATTCCGCTTCCGATCAGCGCATAGCGCATCCCGCGCACCATCACGAGTCTCATGATCTCCGACGGACGGGCCCCGAGGGCAAGCCGCACGCCGATCTCGCGGCGGCGCTGCCGAACGGCATAGGACATGAGACCGAACACCCCAAGCGCGGAGAGCGCCATCCCAGCGCTGGCGAACGCGGCGAGCACCGCGGCCCAGCGTCGCGGATCGGCGAGCGCGTCGCTGAACCGGTCGGCGATCGTCACTTGCTCGATGGGAAGCTCGGGGTCGATCTGCTGCACGTCGTCCCGCATCTCACGCAGCGCCCCCGCGGTGGCCGACCGCGCCCGGACCACGAGGTTCAGTGACCGAAAGTACGACTGTGCGATGGGTCCGTAGACGGCGTCGGTCGCCCCCGCCGGCCCGAGGTTCTTGATGTCCGCGACGACTCCCACGATGGTGGTGCGAGGGCAGTTGTAACAGCCGCCCTGCACCAGCTGCTGCCCGACCGGATCTTCCCCGGGGAGGTAGCGCTGGGCCCACGAGCGGCTCACGATCACGACCGGCGCTGCCTCCCCCGTGTCACCCTCGGTGAAAGGGCGACCGGCGAGGAGCCTAACGCCGAGCGTGGTGAAGTACCCGGTGGTGACGTAGTACCAGGGGGACGCGGGTTCGGACTGCCCCGCCGGGACGGGATGCCTGACGAGGTTGAAATTGTCGGTGTTGCCCGAGTTGTCCGGTGGAACTTCGCTGGCAATTCCCACGACCTCGGCACCGTAACGATCCACGAGGCGCTGCTCGACCGCGCGGCGGAAGCGGTCCAGTGCCGCTCCGTCGGCATAACGAGCTGCCGGAAGGTTCACACCCATCGCGACGAGCCCGGTGGTGTCGAAACCCGCGTCCACCCGCTGGAGCCTGACGAAACTGTTGAGCAAGAGTCCCGCTCCGACCAGCAACGGGAGGGCGAGGGCAAACTCCGTGGTAACGAGCATCCCACGGATGGCATTGGTGCGACGGCCGGCGCCGGTCCGCTTCGTGTCCGCCGTGAAGCTCCCGCGTCTCTTGCCGACGAGCGTCGCCAGTGGCGAGAGGCTCACGAGCACGCCGGACGACACCGCAGCCGTGAGCGCGACCGAGATCGACCGCCAATTCAACGCGCTGTCATGGATGCGTGGCAAGTCCGGCAACTGCGCGACGGCGAGTCTGATGCCGGCGATCGCAAGCGCGAGTCCCACGACGCCAGCCACCATGGTGAGCACGAGGCTTTCGGTGATGAGCAACCGCGCGATGCGCCCGCTACGCGCACCCAGCATGGTGCGTACCGCCACTTCGGATTCGCGCGCCGATGCGCGGACGAGCGCAAGCGTCGTGACGTTGGTGATGGCCAGCAGGAGGACGAGCAGGACCCCTCCGCCGAACAGGTATACCTGCCGGTCTGCCCTGCCGACGATCGACTCGTGAAGGTCGAGTGGCTCGAACGTCGCGCTGCTGTCGCGGAAGTCGGGCCAGATGGGGAGCAGGCGCGCGCTCACGGCCGCAAGGTCGCGTGCCGCAGCCTCGAGACTCACGCCCGGCTTGAGCCGGCCAACTCCGCGCAGCCAGAAGGGGCCGCGGCGCGTCGGAGGCCCGAGCTTGAGTGCCGGCCACGCGCTCGCTCGCAGGCCGCCCAGCTCATCGCGTCCGACAGGCAACACACCAATCACTGTGTGCGGCACGCCGTCGATGGTGAGCGCCTGACCGATCGCGCTCGCCGCGCCACCGAAGCGCCGCACCGCGAGGGCGTGGGAGAGGACCATGACGTCGGGCGATCCGGGATCTTCGTCCGATGCCTGGATGGAGCGCCCGACGGCGGGTGGAACACCAATCGCCGCGACAAATCCCGCTTCGACGCGTCCGATCGCAATGCGCTCGGGGACGCCCACCCCGGCCAGGGCGACCTCGCTACGCTGTGCCGCACCCCACGCCTCAAAGCTCCGCTGCTGCTCACGAATCGCCATCGCATCCGCGGTCGAGAGTGCAAAGGGTCCATTGGCGCCCCGCTCGGTGACACGCACGAGCCGGTCCGGATCGGGATAGGGAAGGCGGGCAAAGACGACGGAGTCCATCACGCTGAACACGGCCGTGGTGGCACCAAGGCCGAGTGCCAGGACGGCTATGCCGGTGATGGTGTATGCGGGGTTGCGCCGGAGCCCGCGGACGGCGTAGCGCACGTCCGCGCTCAGCTCCTGGAGCGGGCGAACACCTCGCGCATCACGGACGTCCTCCTTGCGCTGCTCGACACCCCCGAGGGCGAGCCGCGCCTGACGACGCGCCACGTCGGCCGGAATACCCCGCCGCATGCGCTCGGCCACATCGCGGTCGAGATGGAAGCGCAGCTCCTCGTCCAGGTCCCGTTCCTCGCGGCTGCGCAGCACGAGCGCCCGCACTCGGGCGATGACATCCGTCAGAGCGCTCATGCCCCCTCCGGCACCTGGCGGCTGTTGAGCACGCCCTTGATCCCTGCCGCGGCACGCCCCCAGGCAGCCGCCTCGGCGACAAGCTGCCGATTGCCGGCAGCGGTGATGATGTAGTAACGCGCACGCCGGTTGTTGTCGGTCACGCGCCACTCGCTCCGGATCCATCCCTTGCGTCCCATGCGAACGAGGGCGGGGTAGAGCGATCCCTGTGGCACCTCGAAGGCGCCGCGGGACAGTTGCTCGATGCGTTGTCCGATGCCCCAGCCGTGCAGGGGAGCCAGGGACAGCGCTTTGAGGACGAGCATCTCGAGCGTGCCTTGTACCAGCGCGGCAGATTGTGGTGGCATGCCTGCTCTTCTCCAGACGGTCTGGAGGAAAGCTACCCTCCGCCACACCAGAAGCAAGGCGATCCCGGGCCTCGGGTCAGAGGTCCGTGCGCTGAACGGACATGGGACGGCCGGAGTGGCGCGATGCGGCCCCTAACCCTGCTTTCAGGGTGGCAGTGTGTTCGAGGGCGAGGTCAGCCAGACCGGGCTCGTCACGAGAGGGGCGCCGGGAGCGCTGAGCGTCACCGTCACGGCGCTCATCACCGGCGAACGACCGGTGGTCAGACGGGTCGACGTTGCCGTACTCTCCCGGTCCCGCCGCACGCATCGTCATCGATCCGGGTCCCGCAATGCGGTTCGCCCAGAATGGGTCCGGTCGACGGCAGGCTGCAATCGAAGGTTTGTGAACCGAGCGGGCCGTCGCGCATATGCGTGAACTCGAGGAGGCGTGGCGATTGGAGGAGGGTGCCTAACGCAGCTCCTCCAGAAACGCGCGCAGGAGGATCGGATTGATCCGTGAGAGGAGCCAGAGCGCGGCAACGCCGACGGCGCCGACCAGCGCGGCGCCGAGCGTCCAATACAGTGCTTTCACGAGCGCTGGCAGCAGTGCCAACGCGGTCGCGCACGCGACAGCACCCATGAGCGTGAGCAACGCGGTGTCCCGCCCGGGATAGCCCATGGAATGGGCCAGGTAGCCAACGGCGGTACCACCGATGATCGCTCCCACCGCTGCCAGACCAAGTGCAACCGCCCGCATGCGGCGAAGGGGCCTGGCTGCGCTTTCCTCCGGTCGCGCGATGACAGCAGACGTCGCACTTCTTGGCCCCCAGGCGGGTGTCGGCTCCTGCGACGCCTGGACTTCCTGCACGCGATGCGCCAACCCGGCAGGGCCGTTGTCGGATCGTGGTCGCCCCTCTCGTGCGGCGCGTTCTGCCTCGAGGACATTGCGTAATCCAGACATAGCGGCCCTTCCCCTGGAGTCGTTGTGAAGGTCACTACGGGCCGGGATCGCGCCACGTGTCGAACCCAGCACATTCTCCCAGACCAGAGTGTGCCAACGCCACGCGTGGCTTCGATCGGCGCACGAGAACGTGGTCACGTCGAACCGCGTGCGGCCGTCCTTCTTCCGTCCCTCGCCGGTGTATCGGCGTGGCCGGTGGCTGTAGATTCGCCGTGGACGCTACGCCGGCCGGACCTATCGGCCGATCGGGCGTCGCCCTCAGATGACCTTCGGGGATACCATGCTCTCTCTTGTTATAGCGCTGTTGATGACTCCCCAGCAACCCGCCCCGGGGACAGCCGACACCTCGCTACGCGCGCGTGTCGCGACGTGGCGGGCTTCCCGCGAGCATCCGATCGTCGAGGAACTGGCCGCGCTCCTCGCCATTCCCAACGTTGCGCGCGATTCCGTCAATATCCGGAGGAACGCGGCGTTGCTCGTTTCCATGCTGGAGCGGCGTGGGGCGACCGCCAGGATTCTCGAATCGCCCGGCTCCCCTCCGGCCGTCTATGGTGAGCTGGGGACACGGGGCGCGACCCGGACCGTGGTGTTTTACGCGCACTACGACGGACAGCCGGTGGATTCGGCGCGATGGACCACGCCTCCCTGGCAGGTGGTGTTGCGAGATGGACCGCTCAACGCGGGCGCGCGTGCGATCCCCTTCCCTGCCACCGGGGCCCGGTTCGATCCCGAGTGGCGGATCTATGCCCGCTCGGCCAGCGACGACAAATCACCCATCGTCGCGATGTTGACCGCGCTCGACGCGCTCGAGGCCCTTGGTATCGCGCCGTCGGTCAATCTCAAGTTCTTCTTCGAGGGCGAAGAGGAGGCCGGCTCACAGCATTTAGGGGAAATGCTCACCCGACACGCCGGCTTGCTCGAGGCCGATCTCTGGTTGTTCGGCGACGGACCGGTGCATCAGAGCCGGAAACCCAAGATCTCCTTCGGTGTCAGGGGCGTCATGGGCGTTCAGCTCACCGTCTACGGCCCGGCCCGTCCGCTTCACAGCGGGCACTACGGCAACTGGGCACCGAATCCCAATGTGATGCTGGCGCATCTCATCGCGTCGTTGCGCGACGAAGAGGGCCGAATCCTGATCGACGATTTCTATGATGACGTGTTGCCTTTCACCCCGGCGCAACGGGCCGCGCTCGCCGCGATCCCCTCGGTGGATGCGCAGCTGAAGGGCGAGCTTCGCTTGGGTCGCACCGAAGGCGCTGGCGCCCCCCTCGCCGAACAGGTCTCCCGGCCGGGACTCAATGTGAGTGGCATCTCCGGAGGACGAACCGGCTCGGCGGCGGCTAACGTCATCGTGCCGGAAGCCACTGCCTATTTGGACTTTCGGCTGGTGCCCAACCAGCGGCCCGAGCGGGTACGAGCCCTGCTCGAGGCGCATTTCGCCAGGCGCGGCTATCACGTGGTCCACGCAGCCCCCGATTCCGCGACCCGCCGATCGCATCCTCGCATCATCCAGGTGAGCAGCGAGGCCGGGTATCCCGCGACCAGCACCCCGCTCGACCTCCCAGTGGCGCGCGCAGTCATTCGCGCCGCCGAAGCGGCGCTCGGTGAGCCAGTGATGGTCGAACCGCCGCTGGGCGGGAGCCTGCCGCTGTATCAGTTCAAGGAGGCCCTGGGCGCTCCGCTCATCATGGTGCCGATCGTCAATCATGACAACAATCAGCACGCCGAAAACGAGAACCTGCGGATTCGTAATTTGTGGGACGGTATCGAGCTCTATGCGGGGCTGGTCGCGTATCTCGGCCGCATGTGGGGACCGATACAGTGACGGTCGGTGAGTTCGCGACCGTTCGCCGGATCCGGCGAGGTGCTGGCGGAGCTTCGCACGCATGACAACCCCTCACGAACCGCTCCAATCCCAATTCGCGACTTCCAGTGCGCGGAGCACGCACCGTTAGTACGCTCCCGTCGTCCACCCGTGGATCCCTGTGTCGCCTTCAGACGCTTCTGCCTCCAAAGGAGTCCCAATGTTCGTCTGCCAGTGGCATCTCGACACACCGTTCGGGAAACAGGGCCCAGCCCTTGCCATCATGAAGGCCTGGGGCCAGAAAAGCTGGCCGATTCCGAGTTCCGCCGGGCCCGCTCCTGTCGGATTCTTGTTGGCCATGTGGGCGCCTCTCCCTCGCACATCATCGACGAGTACATCTTCGACACCGTTGCAGATTTCGAGGCAGCGCTTCAGGGAATGGCACAGCCCCAGTTCAAGGCGCATTCGGACGCCTTGGCTCCCTTCATCGTACCCGGCTCCCAGCGCTGGGAGATCTTCCGTGTGATCGAATAGCCGTTTCCTTCGGCTGCTCGAGACGCACCCAGCAGAGGGGCGCCTGGAGCGCCTGACTCATCGTCGCCGCCGACTCGCTTCGCTGGCCCCCGAACCAACTCGTTAGGTGCAAGAGAGATCAATGCGCGCTGATCATACACGTGAGAGAGACTCTGAGGCCCGCGGAAGGCCCGATCGCTGGTCATTGGTGACTGACCAGCCCGCGCGGCGGTCGCCACTCACCGCGCAATCGACCATGCGCTCACTCTTCACCCAACGAACTGCTGTTTGTGCCTCGGCTGCGCTGACTGCGCTCCTGTGCGCCAGTAACTCCGCGGTACACGCCCAGTCCGGGAGCGACAGCCGCTTCGAAGCGCTGGCCTCGCTGGCCGACGCGAAGATGAAGGAGCACGGCGTGCCCGGCGTCGCACTCGGCATCGTGCACAACGGCGGCGTGAGTATTCGGGGGCTCGGCGTCACCAATGTGGAAGACCCGTTGCCGGTCACCGCACACACCGTCTTCCCCATCGCCTCCATCTCCAAGACGTTCGCGGCCACTGCGATGATGCGGCTCGTCGAGCAGGGCAAGATCGACCTGCGGGCACCGGTGCGAACCTACCTGCCGGACTTCCGGGTGCGCGACGAAGCCGTGAGTCGCGAGGTGACCGTGTGGCATCTGTTGACACATTTGGGCGGCTGGGAGGGGCAGGTGTCCGGTCCTGACCGCGGCACGGAGACCCTCAAGAATTTTGTCGGGTCGATCACGGATCTGATGCAGGTCGCGCCACCGGGGGCGGCGTGGAGCTACAACAACGCGGGGTTCAGCATCGCAGGGCGCGTCATTGAAGTGGCCACCGGGACTCCTATCAATCGCGCGATACGCGACCTGGTGTTTCAGCCGCTCGGCCTCGAGCACGCCGGAACGACCGCCGCTGACTTCATTACCCAGCGCTTTGCAGCGGGACATTCGACGCGCGACGGCACGACAACGCTCACGCGGCCGTTCACACCATCGGCCAGCGTCACGGCGGGCGGAGTCGGACTTTGCATGACCGACCTGCTGGCGTACGCTCGCTTCCACATGGGCGACGGCACGGCAGCGACCGGCGAGCGCGTGTTGACGCGTGAATCGCTCGAGCGCCTTCGCACGCCACAAACGCCGAAGCAGAGCACCGACGACGAGATCGGCATCGGATGGCACCTGCGCCGCATGGGCGCGATTCGCACGGCATCGCACGGCGGCACGCTCGGCGGGCACATCCTGCTCCTGGAAGTCGTGCCCGAACGGAATTTCGCCATCGCCATTCTGACGAACTCGAATACCGGCTGGCGGCTCATTCAGGACGTGGAACGCGAAGCGCTCACGTCGTATCTCGGTGCGACGTTCGCGCGCAATCAGGCCATTGCGCACCGCGGGCTCGTCGAGACGCTGCCATCGGTGGAGCCGCCTGCGCAACAGCCCGATCCAGCACGCTATGTCGGCACGTACGCGCGGCCGAGCAATACGGTGGTCGTCCGCGCAGAGGGGAGCAAGCTGTTCGTGCAGGAACGCCCGAACAGCGGTGAGCCGGCTCCAGAGATGCCGGTCTCGTTTTATGGATCCGACCGTGCGGTCGTGACGGACGGGCGCGAGCGCGGCCAGTCGATCGAGTTTGTACGCGACGCGAGTGGCCGCGTCAACTGGATTCGTGTGGTCGGACGCGTCGCGGTGCGCGTGCCGTGACATACTGATGCGAGATCAATGATGGAGACGCGCGTCGTGCTACGACTGGCTATCAGGTTGTCCTCGAGCCCAAGCCGGCGATGAGAATCGGACTCGTGGGCTTCGCCGGGTCGGGGAAGACGACCGTCTTCAACACGATGACGGGGCTTGCCGTGCCGGTCGGATTTGGCGGCGAGCTGCGCGTGGGAACGGTGCGAGTTCCCGACGAGCGAATAGATGCGCTGTCGAAGATCTTTTCGCCGCGCAAGACGACCTACGCCGAGATGGTCTTCTCCGACGTTCCGGGCGAGCATGGCGCCGAGCACAAGGGCCTCTCGATCAAGGCGCTCCAGCAGATTCGCGAGCAGGATGCCCTCTGCCTCGTGCTGCGCGATTTCGCGTCTCCCGTCGTGGAGGGCGATGCCGATCCCTCGCGCGATCTCGATGCGTTTCATACCGAGTGCGTGTTCGCGGACCTCGACCTGATCGAGCGGCGTCTTGCGCGTGCGCGCAAGGAGAAGGCGCCGCCGCAAGAGCAGGCGGCGTTCGAGATGATGCACAAAACGTTGGAGGATGGGAGACCGCTGCGGTCGATCCCGGCTACGGCGCTCGACCGGGGGCCGCTGCGCGGCTACGCGTTCCTGACTGATCGGCCGCTGCTGGTCGCAATCAATCGTGACGAGTCTCGAGCCGCCGATCCGATACCGCCCGCGCTCGACGCGGGGATTCAGGCACTCGGCGCGGCGGGGCTGACGCTGTCGGCCAGCGTGGAGGCCGAGATTGCGGGACTCGCGCCCGACGAGCAGGCGGGGTTCCTGGAGGACCTCGGACTCCGCGAGTCCGCGCTCACGCGGTTCATTCGTACGGCGTATGGACTGCTCGATCTCATCTCGTTTTTCACGGTTGGGACCGATGAGGTGCGGGCGTGGCCGATCCGGCGTGGGACGATGGCACGTCAGGCAGCGGGCCGGATCCACTCGGATCTGGAACGCGGATTCATCCGGGCGGAGGTCACGCCGTACGCGCTGTTCATGGAGCTCGGATCGGAACACGCGGTGAAGACGGCGGGGCGGCTCCAGATCGAAGGAAAGGAGTACGTGGTGCACGACGGGGACATCATGCACGTCCGGTTCGCCGTATAGGGCCGCTTGCCGACCGTGACGGCGTTCCATCGCTCGTTAGGCTGACCGATCAGGCGGCGGTGAAGCAATCCACGCCTTCCATCACGCCTCGCCCGCGTCACATGCGGACGCGTCCTTGGACCATTGGTCATCGCGGCCTTCGGCTCGGCACCCGGTTCAGCTGCGCGTGCGGAGAGACAGCCCCGACATGAGCACGCCGGATCTCTATCTCGAGACGTCCTTCATTCGCGATGACGAAGGCCGCATCATGTCGACGCGTGAGCCTGGAGCAACTCGTGGTCCGCTCATCTCGATCGTCAGAAGTGCGACCTCCTGCGCCTGGGCCATTCGAGCGGGCCTCTCTCGCCGGCTCGGCGGCGAGCTCAATGAGCTGGCCCAACAAGAACCCCCCACCGCAGACCTTCGTGATCCACCGGTGCATGCAGATCGGTACCTGTCCCTTGTTAGAGGTCACGTCGGGTCGCATGAGGCTGCGCTCAAGACGCGTCAGTCCGACGGGCCAGCCTTTACGTTTCCGGCAGCGTTGGTGTGGCCCGCCGATATCGTCGCGGTCGAGGATGAGCGTCTGCTAGAGCGCAACTTTCGCGGGTGGGTACCCGGAGAGATTGCGGACGGCCGGGCGCCGGTGCTTGCGATCGTCGAGGACGGCTATCCCGTCAGTGTGTGCTTCTGCGCTCGCCGTTCTGATGCCGCTTCCGAGGCCGGCGTGGACACCGCGCCGGCGTTTCGCGGTCGTGGGTTTGGTCCGCGCGTGACAACCGCATGGGCCTTGGCGATTCGAGCGACCGGACGGGTTCCACTGTACAGCACCGCCTGGACCAATGAGGCCTCCCTGTCGGTGGCTCGCAGACTGGGTCTTGTGGCGTACGCAAGCAGTTGGAGTCTTTCGGACTGACGCGTTCGACCGCTGTCGTACATGGGGACGGGTTCGATCCCTGCTCGCTGTCCGGTCGTAGGGCAACGACTTCCCGGGCTGGTGCGGAGGGGAGACGGCATCGGCCCCAGGCGGCCAGTTGCCATGCAGGAAGGTCCCAGCGGCGGCGCAAACCGCTCCGGCACGCCAGGTAAGGAAAGTGCCCGCGGCACTCCTTGCGCGTTGTGGAACTATGGCGGGATGTTGACCCGGAGCTTCAGCCGCTCGTGAATGCCGCGCGCCAACGACTGGCGAGGCTCACCCACACGGATAGAGCGAGATCAACGACACCTCACGGCTGCCGGGCGTCACGTTAGGCATCGCCAGAGCTCGCGTATCACCCGACGGAACCGAATGGTACAGGAATCGGAAAGCCGCAGCGTGGCCGACGCCATGCATCGTATCACCCAGGCATGGCGTGATGGCCGTGTGGACGACATGGCACCAGTCGTACACCCCGCGATCGTCTTGGTGCTCCCCGGATTCTCCGGGCACGTCCAGGGACGAGAGGAGTTTCTCGCTGGATACCGCGACTTCGTTCTGAACGCAACGATTCAGGAATTCCATGAACGTGACCATCGGATCGATATTGCCGGCGACACGGCGGTGGTCACCTTTACCTACGAGATGCGATACGAACGGTCTGGAGCAGCGTATCGTGCAACCGGTCGGGAGCTCTGGGTCTTTCAGAGACACGGCACAGCGTGGATCGCTGTGTGGCGGACGATGCTCGACCTGAATGAAAGTGCCACCTCCTGATTCTCACCTCCCACCCAGTACCCGCTCGGCGATCTGGTCCGCCATACCCTTCGCATTCGCTGTGTCGTCGTTGGTCAGGATGATGATCGTCGTGTGCCGCTGGGGAATGCGTACGAAGGCGCTGCGCTTCCCACCGGCCAACCCGAACGCGCGATACCTCGTGGCGCCGCGGTAGGTGTCCACGTCCCATCCTTTCGACACGTCGATCGGCTCGCGCTCGACTCCGGGGTCGGCAGATGCGTTCCGTGCGTAGGTGCGCGGCACTTCGAGACCAAGGGCCAGGCGATACAACTCGTCCACGTTGGACAACACATCTCCTGCCGCGGTGGCCAACGTCTTGCGCAAACCGACGGGCTGCCCGGCGCGCTGCGCGACGCAGCGTTGGAAGGGCGTGAGCGGTGGAGCGGGTGGTACAGCGCTGTTGGCCGCCTCATTTGCACGCGCCGGGGGCTCTGGCACCTGCGCGCAGATCGCCTCGAAGACCGCC
>JBQTIW010000213.1:0-4445 GCA_052387735.1 Gemmatimonadaceae bacterium | reverse complement strand
GGCGCCAGCCCGCCCTCAGCCGGGAGTTGTTCGGCGAACTGCACGCCCCCGCGCTCGTCAGGAATGCCACCCCCGCGGCCCGCGCCACACACGCCACACTCGTCGGCGGCCGCCCCGCCGATGCCGTGCCGTTTCGGCGGGATCCCGCACCCTCGGCCGTGACGGTCGCCGTGTACGCCGTATTGCCTGACGAGATGATCATGTGGGTCAAGCGCTCCAACTCGCTCGCGTTGCATCATCAGGCGATCTCCCGTTCGAAGGTCGAGGACCTGGTGGAGCGCTTCGCGCGATCGGTACGCTCTGGCTCGCGCGACGCGCTCGCCCGGGACGCAGCGGACGAACTGAGTCGAGTGCTCCTCGCCCCGGTGCTGGACGCCGCCCAGCCCGGCGACGAGGTGGTGCTGGTGGTGGACGGCGCGCTGCGCCGCGTGGCATTCGCCGCCTTGCCGGTGGGGGACGGGGTGCTCGTCGAGCGTCACCCCGTCCGGTTTGCAGCGAGTCTTTCGGCCACGACACGCCCGGGCCTGACCCTGCCTAACGCCGAGCGTTCGCGAGCGCTCGTCATCGGCCAGCCGACGCATGACGCCCGCGCCTTCCCGGGGCTCGCCGAACTGCGGTATGCGCAACCGGAAGCGGAGACCGTCGCGAAGGTGTACACCGGCGCCACGCTCGCCACCGGCGCCATTCCAACACGAGAGTGGCTCGCCAGGCGTATGCCCGGATTCGACGTGTTCCACTTCGCCGGTCATGCGCGCATCGTCCCCGGGAGGTCGGAGCGCTCACATCTGGTGCTCGCGGCAGGAGGCAAAGGCTCGCTCGAAGCCAACGCGCTGTACGCCTCGGACATCGCCGCGCTCGACCTCGCTGGTCTCGAGGTCGCGGTGCTCTCGGCCTGCGGCACGACGACGCAGATGTCCCGGCGCGCCACGTCCTTGCAGAGTCTCGCCATGGCCTTTCTGGACGCTGGCGCGCGGAGTGTCCTGAGCAGCCTCTGGGAAGCCGACGACGAGGCCACGCAAGCCCTCATGTCGGCGTTCCACCAATCCTTGCGAACCGGAATGACCGCCGCACGCGCGCTGCGGGTGGCGCAGCTGGGGGCGCTGGAACGCGAACGCCGCGCGCGCGTCGCGAGCCACTGGGCAGCATTTCGACTGGACGAGCGATAGCGGGGAAATCCGCGACCTCTGGCCGTCTGATCGATGTTACGTCCAACGATCGGAGGGCATCGTGAGCGTGGAAGTCATCTTTCGCGGCGTGAGTCTGTTCCTGACGGAGGATTCGCGGCTCAAGGAAGTGTGGGTGCCGGACGGTGAGACGCCGAAGGACAAACACCCCGACGGCACCACCGCGACGAAGCACTATTCGCGAATGGTTGTGCTGGATGCCAACAACAATCCTGCAGCACGCGCCGACTTGAGCGAGGCAGAGCTCACCGTCAGCGACAACTTCGGGGGGGAGTGCAGCCTCCTTCCGTCGTTCGATCAACTCCCGGATTTCAAGCGGCCGCAAGGGGCAGCGACGAAGCTTCCGCGCCTCGAGTTGATCAGCCGGAAGCATCCGGAGTTTCTCGAGCGCGTCACGACCACCGTGCAGGTCACTGGTGGTTCCATGGGGTCACTCGGCACCCAGCTGACTCTGTGGGCCATTCCGCAGCATCCGGCTGAACGCGACAAGAAGGAAGAAGCTCGGCTCGCCTTTCAGACCGTGTGGCGTTCGCAGGCGTCCACGGCCACGCTGACCATCCGCGACCGCAACGGCTACATGTGGACCGAGCTGATACTCGACGCATCCCGGCCCAAGGCCTACGTCTACAACTTCGACAGTGAATGGCCGACGTTAGGCGAGCTGAGTGGGTCCGAAGAGCCACCCCGGTCGGGCGAGGTGATCGACGAGGACTTCAAGTGGCTGTACCAGCTCTTCACGCCGCCAAAGAACGACTGGAAGACCTGGCTCAAGAACGGCCCGCTTCCGGCGCCCTTCTCCAAACTCCCCGTCCGCGCTGCCGGCGGGATTCCCCGCAATCCAGGGTCGACGGGTTGCTTCGGGGCACGCCTGTAGCACCGCGCGAGGAACTCATGGCACAGGGAATCGCCCTCACCATCGGCGTGAACGAGCTCGATCCCGCGCACTACGGGGGGTTCTCGCCACAGCTCTACTGCAGCGAGCGTGACGCCGAGGCGATGCGGTACGTCGCGGAACAGAGCGGGCTCACGTGCCTGCCCTCGCTCCTCGGTCCAGCGGCGACGTTGAGCAACGTCGACGCGAGCATCATGTACGCCGCGTCGGAGCTCCGCCAAGGGGACTTCTTTTTGATCAGCTTCGCGGGTCATGGCGCGCAGGTTCCCGATGTGACGGGGACCGAGCGGGACGCGCGGAATGAGACATGGTGCCTGTTCGACGGCGAGCTGATCGAGCATGGCCTGTTCGCCGCGTTGCGCAGCTTTGCTTCCGGTGTGCGCGTGCTGATCGTCTCGGACTGCTGTCACAGCGGGGTCGAGCCGGAGCTAGGGTTGGGTGAGATGGCTCCGGCGCCGGGCCTGAGGGCGCGCTCGCTTCCGGTCGATGTGGCGGCACGTGCATACGGGCGTCACGCGCCGATGTACGACGCTACGGAACGGCTGGGGAACTCGGAACAGCGACGGAATGCGTTGAGCGCGTCGGTGCTGCTGCTTGCGAGTTGCCGAGAAGGGGAGCTGTCGTACGAAGGGCCCGAGTTGGGGTTCTTTACGGATGCACTGGTGCAGGCGTGGGATGGAGGCGCGTTCTCGGGGGACTACAACACGTTCGAGCAGAGGATCAACGAGCTGTCGCCGAATTTTCAGGTGCCGAATCTGAGCTGGGTGTCCGACGACGACGGGTCGTTCGGAGCATCGACTCCGTTTTCGCTCGGTTCGTAGAGACCCGCGGCCTGATTGTGCTTTCGATCATTCGGAGGCACTTTCGACGGGCGAGCGCACCCCATCTCTGCCGCGGCCACGGAGACACGCGATGATCTACCTGCTCGAGCACAAAGTCGGCTTCCACGCAACGGGAATTGGCTTCCCCAGCATCAGTGGCTGTCACGCGATCGTCGCACAGACGGCGAACGGCCTGTTCGGATACCATTCCTACGGTGGCTCCACGGCCACCGCTTACCAGCCACGGTCGCGCGCCTTTGCCGGCTTCGTGACCGGTCACGCGCAGACAGGCCCCTGCGCTGGACTCTACAGCGCCGCCTTTCGCACGATGCGCTACGGCAGTGCCCAGACCAAGGTCGACTGGCGCCAGGAGATCCAGGAATATGCCCGCGCCCTCGGGTACACGGGTAAGATCCGGGGCCTCGACCTCACCGGACTGGTGCCGAGGGCGGGTGACGTGGATCCGTCGGCCTACGTGCAGTTCGACCTCGTCGGCGGAAGCGTCAACGTCTCCTACAAACGCTGGGACAAAATGCAGCCCGGAGCGGCGGTCGCCGTCGCCGGCGCCGACTACAAGCAGCTGACCCCGAAGGGCGTGAACACCGCGATCGAGAATACCACACACGGGATGCACGCGACCGCGGTCATCACGACCGCGAGCAACAAGGGCCTCATCCACAAGGTCGGCAAGTCCAGCCTGGACAATTTCACTCCATCCTGAGATGCCCATCGACGCCGCGGCCACCGACCGCCTCAAGGACGATCCACAGCATTTCCTCCGCGACCACTTCGTGAAAGTGGCGGGCTACGGGACGATCGGACCCGCCGCTACCTGGCAGGCGTTAGGCGGGGGCGCGGTGGCCCCCAAGTTGTTCGCAGGAACAATTGCGACGATGACGCTGGGGACGGTGCCCGTGACAGCGGACGACTGTCTCGAGGTTCTGACGATCGGTGGTCGTGCACCCCCAACCTGCTATATCGGGCTGGAACCCGACGCCGTGAAACCCGACTACTTCCTCGGGCAAGTACGTCCCGACAAGCAGCCGGGGTATCGACGTGTGCTCTATCTGCCCGCGCGCGCCAACCAGATCACCCTGCTCAAACTTCCCGCGGCGGGTGGACCGGACTTGATGTTCACCGATCCGCTCACGGGATGTACCGTCTACTTCGGAACGATCGGGCCCCAGGAGGTCGTGTGCCATGCCAACGGCCTCGCCCTCATCGGAGCGGATTCCAACAACTACATGAAGGGCCTCAAGAACGCGATTCCCGGCTTCGCCAGGACCGCGTCGCTCAAGAAAGGAGAGTATCGCGCCCATCAGGCGCAGCTGCAGCAGACGGCGCAGACTGACAAGCAGGCTATGGGTCGCGCGAACGTCGTCGCACAAATCACCAACTACACCACGGTGTGCGGGGTGCGGGTCGGCGGGCATTGGCGCATCTTCTACCAGGACTATGCGGACGTGCAATCCACCCGCACGGGACTCAAGGCCAAGGTGATGGGCGCGACCAGCCGCAAGGCTCGCGTCGGCCTGCAGCAGGTAACCT
>JBQTIW010000212.1:0-37890 GCA_052387735.1 Gemmatimonadaceae bacterium | reverse complement strand
GGCATCGGCGTGGAGCTCGAGCTGGTGGACGATGTCGGTCCCGTGATTAGCCGTCCGATACGCGACGCCGCCGGCATACAGACGTTGCGTCCGATGGTGCCGGAGCAGGACGTCCCCTTCGTCCTCGAAACGATCGAGCTCGTCAAGAAGGAGATCGCGCCCAAGCGGGCGGTCATCGGCTTCGCGGGCGGTCCGTTCACACTCGCGTCCTATCTGATCGAAGGACGCCCCACGCGCGATTTCGCGATCACGAAATCGCTGATGTATTCGGCGCCTGCATTGTGGCACGACTTGCTCGATCGCCTGGCATCGATCATGAGCACGTATCTTCTCGCGCAGATTCGGGCGGGCGTGGATGTCGTGCAGTTGTTCGACAGCTGGGTGGGCGCGCTGGCGCCCGACGACTACGCCAGCTTTGTCCAGCCGTATTCGCGGCGCATCTTTGCGGCGTTAGCGAGCAGCGGCGTTCCAGCGATTCACTTCGGAACGAACACCACCGCCCTCCTGGACGAGATGAAGACCGACGGCGCGTCGATCATCGGAGTGGACTGGCGTGTCCCGCTCGACGACGCATGGGCGCGTGTCGGCTACAAGCATGGCATTCAGGGGAACCTCGACCCCGGTGCCTTGCTGGCCACCGCAGACGTGGTCGAGCGGAAGGCGGCCGACGTGCTGCGACGCGCCGCGAGTCGGCCGGGACACATCTTCAATCTTGGCCACGGGCTTCATCCAACCACGCCGTTGGATAACGCGATACGCCTGGTCGATTTCGTGCACGAGCACAGCATGCGCCCTGGCGCAGCGGCCGCGGCGACGAGCGGAGCGCCAGCGGCGGCGGGCGCATTCGCATGACTCGCGGCGTGCTCCTGATGGCATATGGCACGCCGGAGAGTACGGCCGACGTGGAGGCGTACTACACGCATATTCGCGGCGGGCGCGCGCCGGCTTTCGAGGCCGTCGAGAAACTGAAGCAGCGATACGACGTGGTCGGGGGACGAACTCCACTGCTGGAGATCACGAATGCCGTGAGGGTGGGGCTCGAGCGAGAGCTGAACGCGGCGTCCCCGCTGGAGCCGTACCAGGTCTACGTCGGAATGAAACACTGGCGCCCCTTTGTGGGCGACGTGATTCGCCGCATTGCGGAAGACTGCGTGTCGGAGCTCATTGCCCTCGCGCTCGCCCCGCACTACTCGCGCATCAGCATCGGCGGTTACCAGAAGGCCGTGGACGAGCCGGTATCGAGCCTCGGCTCGCCCTTTCCCGTTCGCATGGTGAGCAGCTGGCACATGAACGCGGGTTTCATCGCGCTGATTGCCGACCGCATCAGGGAGACGCTCGCGCAATGGTCGGCCGCTGATCGTGCGCGCGTGGTCACGGTCTTCAGCGCTCACAGTCTTCCCGAGCGCATCCGCCAGTGGAACGATCCGTATGAGCAGCAGCTGATGGCAAGCTGCCACGCGGTGGCAGAACGCGCGGGCATCGATATCTGGCGCTTCGCGTGGCAGAGTGCCGGAGAGACTGGCGAACATTGGCTGGGGCCGGACATCTCGGAGGTCCTGTCCGCGCTACACGCGGATGGCATGCGCGACGCGCTGTCGGTCCCCATCGGATTCGTGTCCGACAATCTCGAGATCCTGTACGACCTCGATCACCTCGCGAAGGGCCGAGCCGATGCGCTCGGCATGACCTTCAGGCGTACCGCGATGCCCAACGCCGATCCGGCGTTCATCCGCGTGCTCGCGTCCGTCGTGTCCGAGACCGCCGCGGCCAGCTATGATTCCCTCGAGCGCGTCTCCTAACGCGGCCGCACCGACCGCGCGACGGCAGCTCGTGGTAGGCTCGCGCGGCAGCGCGCTCGCGCTCGCGCAGACCGCGCTTGTATGCGACGCGCTGCGCGACGCGCACCCCGCCATCGCGATTGGGGTGGAGCGCATCACGACGACGGGAGACGTTCGCTCCGACGTACCGCTTTCAGAGCTGGGGCGGGGCGTGTTCGTCAAGGAGATTGAATCGGCGCTTCTCGAGAACCGCATCGACGTCGCCGTACACAGCGCGAAGGATCTCCCGTCCACGTTACCGCGCGGACTCACGCTCGGCGCGATTCTCCCGCGCGCGGACGCTCGCGACGTCGTCGTCTCACCATACGGAACGCTGCGTGAACTGCCGGCGGGTGCTCGCGTCGGAACGAGCAGCCCGCGGCGGGTTTGTCAGCTGCGTGCGCTGCGCCCCGATGTCGAGACCGTGGACGTGCGCGGAAACGTCGACACGCGGCTGCGCAAGCTGGCGCGGGGAGAGTTCGACGCGATCGTGCTTGCAGCCGCTGGGCTCTTGAGGTTGGGCCGGGCCAGCGACATCACCGAATGGCTTGACGTCGACACGTTCATTCCGTCGGTCGGCCAGGGAGCGTTGGCGGTAGAGGTACGCGCGAACGATCACGCGACGTTGCAGCTGGTGCGTGCGTTGGACGATCCCACGACACGGGCCGCGGTGCTCGCGGAGCGCGCCTTTCTTGCCGAATTGGGCGCGGGGTGTCGAGCCGCCGCAGGAGCGTACGCACGCGTTTCCGATTCCGGCGCAGAGTTGCGGATCGCCGCATTCCTCGGTGCGGCGGATGGTGAGCAGGTACGGGCGACTCGAGAACGTCCGGTTGCACGAGCCGAAGCACTGGGCGTGGAGGTCGCGCACGAGCTGCTCCGGAATGGCGGCGCCCGATTTCTCGTTGACCACGCAAGTGCGCTCGCAGGAAAGGTTGTCGTCATCACCAGGCCAGCCGAGCGCTCGACCGAGCTCATTGCGCTGCTTCGTGTCCATGGTGCGCTGCCAGTTGTCTGTCCGACGATTGCCATGCAACCCGTCACGGATCTTTCGGACCTCGACCGGTCAGTCTTTGGGAAACAGCCCCCGCGCTGGGTTGCATTTACCAGTGTAAATGCGGTGCGCGCTGTAGCGGATCGACTGAGGACGATGGGACAGGCATTACCAGGCGCGATCGGCCTCTGTGCTGTGGGGAACGCGACAGCCCGTGCCGTGGAGAATCGTTTCCGGCCGGCGGACTTCATCTCATCCACGGCAACGGCTGAAGCGCTTGGCGCCGAACTTCCTGATGTGCAGGGAGCGCGCGTGCTCTTTCCGCGAGGCGATCTGGCGGCCGAGACGCTAACGACCGGACTGACGGCGCGCGGCGCATCCGTGACCGAAATTGTCGTGTACCGAACGACGCCCGGGCCGGGAGTCGACGACCTCAGGGGGCGCACAAACGCCGGCGACGTCGACGCCATCGTCTTCGCGTCACCCTCCAGCGTGCGGTTTGCGGCGAAGGCGGTCGATGCGATCCGCAGCGCCCCGGACGGCGGGCCGGTGGTCCTGTGCATCGGTCCAACCACGGCGCAAGCCGCACGCGATCTTGGCCTCGATGCCGTCGAAGCGGCATCGACATCCGTCGGCGGAATCGTCGAGTCGCTCGAGCGCAGCCTGGCGACGCGTGTGGCCGAAAGCGCCGTCTCTCCGGTCAGGAGCCAGTGACATGGTTGAGCCTTTCTCCGTAACGGATCGTTTGACACAACCGACCGCTCGACCTCGCCGCCTGCGCCGCACGGCCGCGCTCAGATCCATGCTCGCGGAAGCACAACTGAACGTGCGCCAACTCATCCACCCGCTCTTCGTGTGCGACGGAACCAACGTCGAGCGGCCGATCGCCGCGATGCCCGGGCATGCGCAGCGGTCGGTTGATCGGCTTGCGCCCGACGTGGACGATGCGTTGGCGCTTGGAATTCCTGCGGTCCTGCTCTTTGGCATTCCGTCAGAGAAGGACGATCGAGGGAGTCAGGCGTGGAACGCTGCCGGTCCGGTGCCTCGCGCCATCGCCGCCATCAAGCGGCAACAGCGCGAGGCGGTGGTCATCGCGGATGTGTGTCTGTGCGAGTACACGAGCCATGGACATTGCGGCGTGATCGATCCCGAGCGCGGAAGCGTCGCCAACGACGAGACGTTGCCGTTGCTTACGCGCGCGGCGGTCGCGTATGCCGATGCAGGCGCGGACATCGTCGCACCGAGCGCGATGATGGATGGGCAGGTCGCCACGATTCGTCACGCCCTCGATGAAGCGGGTCATCAGGACGTCGCAATCTTGAGCTATGCCGTGAAATTCGCGTCGGCGTTCTACGGTCCGTTCCGAGAGGCCGCGGAATCTGCTCCCGCGTTCGGCGATCGGCGTGCGTATCAGATGGATGTACCGAACGCACGCGAGGCGTTGCGCGAGGCAGCACTCGACGTCGCCGAAGGCGCGGACATGCTGATGGTCAAGCCCGCCGGACCCTACCTGGACGTTATTCGGGGCGTGCGCGAGCGTTTCGACCTTCCGCTGGCCGCGTATCAGGTCAGCGGCGAATACGCGATGCTGTGTGCCGCGGCCGAGCGGGGCTGGCTGGATGCGCGCCGGGCTACGCTCGAGTCGCTCGTCGGCATGCGGCGCGCGGGCGCTGACCTCATCATCACGTACGCCGCGAAAGACGCGGCGCGCTGGTTGGCGGAGGAAGCTCGTGCCTGATCGCGGGGGCGCCGCCCAGCCCCTGTCCGCTCAACGATCCGCGGAGTTATACGAGAAGGCGTAGCGCCTGATACGGGCCGTGTGAACAGTCCGGTCGTGCGTTGGAGGCCATCACGGTGCAAGCCTCGCGTGGGACATCGTACGGCGCGCGAACGAGCTGGAGACCGAGCTCGCCGAGCTTATTACACGACGGATGCCCGCCGTGGAGATGGTGCGTTTCGTCTCATCGGGAACCGAGGCGGTGATGAGCGCGGGGCGCCTGGCGCGTGCCGCGAGCGGTCGCAGGCTGATCGTGAAGTTCGACGGCTGTGATCATGGCCACGCCGATGCGATAATCGCTCGTCAGATCTTGCTGGCTCGCTGGTTATCTGGCCCGTAGAACGCGACGGTTCCGAGTGGATAGCCCTGAAAGCCACGGTCAGATTTGCGCTGGAGCCGTTCTCGAGGCGTACGATCGGACATTAGAACTCAGTTGACTGATAGCGCCACTGAATGCATCCGGCTCACGTGAAAGAGGCTGTGAGATACACAGCCGTGATAGGCCGCGATCTCAGAAATATGCGGCGAGTTGCTCGCAGCCCATTTCATAGCCTCCACAAGTTAGGAACGCCAAACCTAACCGCCACAAGCGCTTCACCCCTCGCCCGCCTGCAGGGCAGGAGATAGGCTGCAGAAACACGCTGCCTAGTCCGCGGCGTCGTGGTTGGAGCGCCGAGCGCGCGTGGGACGACGCCCACCCTGTCGATGGCGTGGGGAACGTTTAGATGGACAGTGCCGATGGCGGTGCAATGAACGTGCGCGCACCAGGGCTGCGGCGGCGGTGTAACGCGAGCCGGACTCGCCTGGCCACGCGAGCCGTTGCCGAAACCCGGGCGGTGGTCTGAGCGTAGTTGCAACGTCCTCCCGGCACCCTGGACCCCGCCAAACCCAATGCTCAAGCCCACCAGACGTTCCTGCATGAGGGCGCTCGTCCTGCTCGCGACCAGCGTCACGGCGGCAGCCGCCCAGCCGAATCGCGATGCCCTTGTCAAGAAGCTCGACTCGCTCGCTGGCTCCGGAGTCCTCGAGAATCGCACCGTGGGCATAGCGGCCGCCGCCGTCCGGGGAAACGACACCCTGCTCCTGAAGGGCTACGGTAAAGCGGACGTTGAATGGAACGTCCCAATGCCCGCCGACGCGGTGTTCGAGATCGGCTCGATCACCAAGCAGTTCACCGCCGTCGCGCTCCTGCGACTGCGCGATGAAGGCAAGCTCAGTCTCGACGACGACATCACGAAATGGCTGCCGGACTTCGACACGCGCGGCAACACGGTGACGCTGCGGCGGCTGCTGGACCACACCTCGGGCATCAAGGGGCTCACCGAGATGCCCGAATTCGGAACCCTCGTCAACAGCCGCTTCCCGCGCGACTCGGCGTACGCGCTCATCAAGCGCTATCCGTTTCAGTTCAAGACCGGTGAGGCACAGATCTACAACAACTCGGCGTTCTGGCTTCTCGGGCTCGTGGTCGAGAAGGCGAGCGGCCTGACGTACGAGGACTACGTCGAGAAGAAGCTGTTCGAGCCGTTAGGCATGAAGCGCTCGATGTACTGCAACAGCTCGGAGAATGTGGAGCGCCGGGCGCACGGGTATGCCGTCCAGAACAGCGTCATCCGCCGCGCGCCGACGAACGTCCACACCTGGCCTTTCTCCGCCGGCTCCCTCTGCTCGACGGCGGGCGACATGGTGACCTGGGTCAAGGCTCTGCACGGGGGCACGGTGCTCTCCGCGAAGTCGTACGCTGAAATGGTCACGCCGTCCAAGCTCAATGACGGAACGCCGCTCAGATATGGAATGGGGATCGCAGTCGGGAAGGACATCCGCGGCCTCGACTTCATCGGCCATGGCGGCGCGATCGCTGGCTTCGTCGCCGAGGCCACGTGGTATCCCGACGCGCAGCTGGCGATCGTCGTCCTGATGAACAGCAACTCGAACCTCGATCCCGGCGCAGTGGCAGGTGAACTGGCGGCCGAGGTGCTGCCGTGGACCCGCGCCACGCCGAAGCAGTTCGCCGGCGACGCGACGTCCCTGCTCGGCCGGTACAAGGGGCCCTCGCGCGGGCGCGACATGGAGGTCGAGGTGACGCAGACCGCGCAAGGACCCGCGTTCTCCGTGAACGGCGCTCCAGCGCGAGCGATCCCGTGGGTCGACGCGTGGACGTTCCGCCAGGGAAATGCGTTCCTCACCTTCCGGCAGACCGGCAACAGCGGTCCGGCGACCGAGCTGCGCTTCGACGCCGGGGGCGGATACTACATCCTCAAGCGGCAGTAAGGGAGAGGCGTGCAGGAAGCGTGAACGCGCGCGGCGACGATCGGGGCGAGTTCCCTGGCGCCGACGGGTCGTGAGTGCCTAACGCTTGGGCGCACCAACAACCAGGTCCAATGAAGACCATGCGCAGCGTTCGATCCTCGGCTCGCGTGAGGGCGTCGCGCACGAACTGCTCGTCGCCGCGCAGGGCGGCAATGAAGATCGTGTACCGCGCACCGTGAGACAGCAGCAACTCGGCGATCTTCTCGCGGGAGCCCAGTCTCACCTGGAAGAACCAGTTGGGCATCAGCGCGCAATGCACCGGCCGATACCCGTCCCCGCGGACAGCGTCGACGTTCGCGCCCGCGGCGAGCAGCGCTCGAACGACGCGCAGGTGCCCGTTTTTCGCCGCGTGGTGGAGCGCCGTGTCGCCCGTTTCGTTGCCGGCGCGGGCGAGTGCACGGTCGCGCGCGAGCTCGGCCTCGACGCCAGCGAGGTCCCCTCGTCCTGCCGCTGCGATGATCGTTTGCGTTCCCGAGGCTACGGCGAACCGGCGTGACAGTCGCTGGCGCAGGAGGTCTGCCAGCTCCCCATGGCCGCGATCCTCCGCGAATGTCAGCAGGGCCTCATGGAACGGATAGCTGCGGTACGCCGGATCCGCGGGTGCAGCGAGGGCCGCCTAACGTAATTGCGCTTCAGCCACGCCCGCGCCAGACTCGCCTGCCACATGTTGCGCCTCGAAAACGGCTAGACGCTACGGAAACTGCGGTGGCGTGACGCGCTTCTTCGTGGCCTGCTCGAACGCGAACGCGAGCTCGATCAGCCTCGGCTCGCTGCACGCTGTTCCGGTGAAGCTCACGTTGTATGGAGTCGGCCTGGGATCGAACCCCACCGGAAACGCTGCCGCACCCGTGCCCTGCGCGACAGGCACAAACCCATACGGAACGGTTACTGTCGGATACCCCGGCCGAGCACCGAGGCCCGCGCTGCTCACACCAGGAAAAAGCAGCGCGTCGAGCCGGTTCGCCGTCAGCGCCGCGTCGATGCCATGTGTCGCCGAAAGCCGCACATCCTTGCGTCGATCGGCCTCGTAGCGCGCCCGGTCCGCCTGCACATCCATCTCGTCCGAGATGTCGAGCTGCGCCTGCCCGTATTTGATCGCCCCCGCACGCTGGTGGGCGATGTTCCATTGCCGCAGCTCGGTGAGCGTCTTCACCGGGGCCTTCGCACCAAGCGACTGGAGCCACGCGTTGAAATCGCGTTTCATTCCATACTTGAACGCGACCGAACACTCGGCGTCGCGGCCCTTGGCCTGTTCGAGGCCGCTGCAGGGATTCCAATTGAGGAAGTTGTTGCTTGCGCTCGTGTCGGTGACACTCGGGATGTCCGCCGGGTCGACGATGATCGCGCCCTGCTGCTTGAGCACGGCGATCACGTCGTCCATGATCTTCCGCTGCGCGTCGTTCAACCCGCCGCGAGGCGTTGCCGCACCCGCAGCTGAACGCTCGTAGTAGAACGCGCGGGGAATGCCAATCCGGGCGCCTCGGAGCCCGGCGGGATTGAGAAATCGCGTATAGTCGCGGCCGGCTGGCGGTGGACACTTTCGCGTCGCCGGGTCGTTGGGATCCGGCTGCGCGCCTTCCATTGCACCGAGCATGATCGCAGCGTCCGAGACGGTCCGCGTCATGGGCCCCGGGGTGTCCTGGTCGGCCGTGATGGGGATGACGCCGTAGCGACTGATGCGTCCGACGGTCGGCTTGATGCCGACGAGCATGTTCTGATTCGACGGGCTGAGGATCGACCCGCCCGTCTCGGTGCCCACGCTGCCCGCCCAGAAGCTCACGTTGGTTCCGGTGCCGGAGCTCGAGCCGCCGGTGCTCATCACGGAGCGTCCGTCGAAGGTTTGTTCGCGGGGGTCGCGCCGTGGGTCCCACGGGTTCATCCCGTAGGCATTGAGCGCGTTGTAGTTGCCGGGCATGCCGCTCGCGACCCAGTTGGCGAGTTCGGTGAGCTGTGTCTTGGCGAGGATGATCGCGCCAGCGGCCTCGAGGTGACTGGTCAGGGTGGCCGCATACGGTGGCACCAGATCGGCGAAGGCCAGAGCGCCGCCGGTCGTCGGCATGTCTATGGTATGGATGTTGTCCTTGAGCGCGACCGGGATGCCGTGGAGGACCCCCAGGATCCGCCCTTGAGCGCGCGCGCGGTCGAGCGAGTCGGCGATGACGAGCGCACGCGGATTGACCGTGATCGCCGTGTGGAGCTTGCTCTCGTAGAGCGCGATCCGCGCCAGGTACTGGAGCACGATCTCTCGCGACGTCGTGCGCTTCTGTTCGAGCGCCGTACGCAGGTCGGCAATGCTCGTCTCGACGACGGTGAACGGTCGCTGCGCGCCGGCCGCCGCGGCGAGGAGGAGCGCGAAGCCCAAGGACGAGACGATGCGGGTCATGGCTGAAAGGGAGTGGATGGCGCGGCGGACCTTCGCCCTTGCAAGTCCGTAGTCCGGCGTCCTCTTTTCTTCGACCCTGACAGGAGGCCGCGTGGACGAAAAGGCGCTGTTCACGGATTTTTGGATGAACGAATCAGAGACAACACGGAAAGTGCTATCGAGAATTCCGGAGGGATCGGACTATCGGCCGGATCCGAAGTCCCGTACCGCGCACGAGATCGCGTGGCAGATCGTCTGCGAGGAAAAGATGATCCTCGACGCGCTCGAGAGCGGCAAAGCGGAATGGGCGCCGCCGCCACTGCCGGCGACGATGAAGGAAGTGCGCGAGGCCTATGAGACGCAGAGCGCGGGAATGGCCAGGCGATGGAAAGCACTGCCCGCCGCGCGCTGGGACGGCGCGCTCGAGTTCTTCGGCAGCGAGCGGCCCGCGTCGCCGATGGCCTGGAGTTTCCTCTTCGACATCGTGCACCATCGCGGGCAGATCACGACGTATCTGCGGCCGATGGGATCGACGGTCCCGCAGATCTACGGACCGAGCGCGGACGAGCCGTAACGATCGGAACCAGAACCGATCCGGCAGACTCGCTCCGATCCTGTGCATCCGCTTCTCCTGTTCGACCTTCGCTGAGGGGTAGAGTGCGTGGCCCATTGCAAGGCGGGCGAGTGCGAGAGGTGCGAGATCATGCAGCGCACCCGCTGTGAATTCAATCCTCGGCAGATCGCGCGGCGTCAGCGAGGGTTCAAATTCCACGCGAACGATGTAGAGGACGGGCGATCGGCTCCGACGTAGGGGTGATACGGTTCTGTTCTATCCAACCGTCAGGCTCGGCACCGTATTTCATCCACAACAGGCCACATCAACTCACCCCGAGGATCATCCACATGCTCGACATCAAGACCTGTCTTTGGTTCCAGGCCGAAGCGGAGGAGGCGGCAAACTTCTATGTCTCGCTCGTTCCGAACTCGAAGGTCGCCAACGTGATGCGCGGCGCCCCCGGAACGCCGGCGATCGCCGTCGACTTCGTGCTCGATGGCCGAGCGTTTCTAGCGCTCAACGGGCGCCGGGAGCCGGGCTTCACCGACGCCTGCTCGATCGTCGTGTCGTGCGACACACAGGCGGACATCGATCGCTACTGGAATGCGCTCACTCGCAAGGGCGAGGAAGGACGGTGCGGATGGCTCAAGGACGGATATGGCGTGTCGTGGCAGGTCGTGCCGCGCGCGATAGGCGCTCTGCTCGGCGGATCCGACCCTGCGGCCTCGCAGCGCGCGGTGCAGGCGATGATGGGGATGCGGAAGCTCGACATCGCGGCGCTCGAGCGGGCGCGCAGCGCAGCCTGATCGCCCGTCAGGGTCCGCCGATCGCGTTCGTGACGTCTGTCCGAACGAGCACAGCGCCGTCCAGGTTCGCGCTCGTTAGGATCGCCTCCGTGAGGTTGGCGCCGGTGAGGTCAGCCCCGCGGAGGTCGGCACCACGGAGGTTGGCCCCCTGGAGGACTGCGCCGCGCAGGTTCGCCCGGCGGAGGTTGGCATTGAGAAAGTGTGCGGCGCGGAGATGGTTATGGGCGAGGATGGCGCCTTCGAGTGATGCGCCGTGGAGGTTCGATCCGGAGAGTTCGACGCGCACCAGCTTTGCGCCGTCGAGCTTGACCTTGAACATATGCGAGCCTCTCAGGTCCACGTCGAGCAACTCGGCGCGCCGAAGGTCGGACCAGCACAGGTCTGCTCCCCGAAGATCGAGGTCTATCCAGCGCGAACCGCCCAGGTTGAGGCCCTTTAGTCTGATAGCCAGGAGCTGCGCCGCCGCGAGCTCGATCCCGGGGAAGGCCGTCTCTCCTGCTGCGATCCTCGTGACCAGTTCTCGTGGATCCATTGCTATGGGCAACATGACCTCACATGTGACGTGGAACTCTACGAATACAGTGATTTCGGCGAAGGGAAGTTGCCACAGGATGGGGACTGCCTATGGTCGATGGTGGCCATTGATTGTGTGCGCTCCGCGCGCACTCTTATATGACTTCTTTGCTGCTTCGATGAGGGGTGGACAGGCAACCAGGTCGCGTCACTCGGGAACAGAGCATCGCCTCCCCACTCGATTTCTCGGAGCGGACTCCTGAGCGCCATGGGGCAAAGGACGTCGCCATCTGTAGGTCTCGTCTACTACTGACTCGATCAAGCAAAATCGGCCATGAGACTCGACATCTACCTGAACTACCGCGGCAACTGCGAGCAGGCATTCCGCTTCTACGAGCAGCACCTCGGCGGCAGGATCACGGGGTTGGTCCGACATGCGGAACAGCCCAATCCCAACGTGCCGGCCGACTGGAAGGAGAAGATCCTTCACGCGCGCATTGAGATCAGCACGACGGTGTTGATGGGTGCGGACATTCCGCAGAGCGAACCTATGCGAAGTGCCTACCTTACGCTCACCCTGGATAGTGAGGCGGAGGCGGAACGGGTGTATGCCCTGCTTACGGACGGCGGCGATATCTACATGAAGATGGAGCAGACACCGTTCGCCAATCGCTTCGCCATGCTTCGCGACAAGTTCGGGACATCCTGGATGCTGCTCCATCAACCCGAATCCTAGCAAAGCAGTGGAGACGTCAGCCAACGCTGAGCGGCCGCATACTTTTCGTTGTCAGTCAGGAGCTCCTAACGTGTCGAGTCGATTGTTCTGGCGTGCGTTGGCGGCCTTTCTGGTCCTTCCGGGGACGGTCGCGTTCCTGGTGCCCTGGCTGATCCGACCAGAGGGTGCGCGATTCAACGCGGTCGCCCTGCCGCTGCTCAGTGTTGGCATCGTGCTGCTGCTGTGGTGCGTTCGAGATTTCTACGTCGCCGGCCGAGGGACCCTGGCCCCGTGGGCTCCGCCCGAACGGCTGGTGATCGTCGGGCTCTATCGTCTGTCGCGGAATCCGATGTACGTCGCGGTTCTGCTGATCCTGTCCGGCTGGGCGCTGGCCTTCGAGTCTCGTGGGCTGTGGATCTACACCGCCGCCGTGGCAGTCGGGTTTCACGTGCGCGTTGTTCTCGCGGAGGAGCCATTTCTGGCTCGGACCCATGGTGAGCAGTGGACCGCGTACAGGTCACGCGTTCCGCGGTGGCTATTCTCGCTCAGGGCCCCGACGGCAGGTCAAGACCACCGCCCCGCCGGCTGACGAGCGACGATCGTGCGCCATGTTCGTCGCGCCAGCGACAGCCTGGAGCACCACCATTCGCGCGATGCAGCGGATGCAGGGACGCGTCATGCGGCGGATTCAGCGCCTCGACAAGCTGCTCGCAATACGCGGCATCTTCCCTTCCATGTATTCCTTCGACAGCCGCATGATGGTCACACTCGCGCGCCCGTCGACATCGGTTCGGCCTCGCCCGTCGCGCGCCGCCGGACAGCAGCGAGCGCCATGGTCACGGGCTCTCCAGGCGCGAGGTGGCAATCTCCAGCCGACGTCGAACTGGAGAAACGGCTGCTGCGGACTGTTGTGAGTCCGTCGGCCGCTCTTCGCGCATCATGTGATTAGGAGCCAGCTCTCGAAGACACCGCCGGGCATGATGAGCCCCTGCGTCCCGAGGACGGGCGCCATCGACGCCGAAAACTGCCGCCGGTTGGCATCGATCAGCGCGCTACAGTGGAGCCTGACGAGGATGCGCCCGGGGCGAAGCATCGCCTTGAGCGTCTGCGGCTGTACGGAGGGAATGAATGTGATCGTTTGTGGCGTGATGCGCAGCCTGCCGAAGATCGACAGGATCGCGAGCGGCGTGTCGAGTGTCGCCGGCGTGGTCGTGGAGTCGGCCTCGAACCAGACCTGCACAACCTGTGGATTCGCCTGCTGAACGCTCGGGTCGAGTGATCGCGAGAGCGTGAACTGCAAGCCGCCTTGCAGGAGCGTCAGCGCCTGGTTTGCCGGTACGGGCGCGTCGTGTTGCCACGAGATCCTTCGCACGACGCCCCAGTTCTCATCGAGGCCCGCGCCGTCCGCACCCGCGGCACCCTGTGGACCGACCGGTCCTGGTGGCCCTGGCGGTCCGACTGGGCCGGTGGCACCGGCGGCGCCCGCGGGTCCCGCGGGTCCAACTACGCCCTGCATGCCCTGAGGGCCGGCCGGACCTGCGGGGCCCTGTACACCTGCCGGTCCCGTGAGACCGCTCGGCCCGGGCGCACCGACTGCACCAGCCGGACCAACCCCACCTGCCGCACCAGCCGGGCCCGTTGCGCCTGCCGGCCCCCCTGGTCCGACGTCTCCCTTCGCGCCGGGCGCACCGGCCGCGCCCACCAGTCCCGCCGGGCCAATCGCGCCGGCCGCGCCGGCTGGACCAGTTGCACCTGCCGGACCCGCGACACCGATGTCGCCCTTGGGGCCAGCAGGACCGGCAGGGCCGGCGGGTCCTGCGGCGCCGGCTGCCCCGGGAGGACCGGCCGGACCGGCCGCCCCCGCGGGACCCGGTGGTCCCGGATCTCCCTTCGGCCCGGCGCCCGCACCGCCACCTGCGATGGCGACGCCATCAAAGCGCCAGCGCCCATCGGCATCCCGTGCATGCGCTCCGGTGTGCCCGTGCGCACCGGTGACGATGAACAGCGCATCATCCTGGGCCAGCGCGAGCTCGCCCGCGGACCGCGTCACCGTCGCCACGACAAATGACTCCAGGTCGTCGTCAGCCGGCGGGGCGCCGACCTCGGCGTGCGTGCCTAACGTGAGGACGGTCGGGACGCCATTGAATCGCAGCGCCTCGCGGTCGGCGTGTTCCCCGGTGAGCACGACGGCCAACGTGGCGTCTCCCCCAGCCGGGATGGCGAGCTGTCGCGGCGCCTCCACCGCCAGCCGCACTCCGCTGCGGGAGAACGCGACGCCGGGACTGAGCTCGACGCTGTCGCCATCGAGCGTGGCGCGAAGGCCCCACGCCACCCGCCCGAGCCCAAGCGTCGTGCGGACGTCGTGCACCGCCTCGCGCAGGCGATCCTGCATGTGCTGCAGGTGCTCTGCCGAAACGCGTAACCCATCGATGAACTGCGTGCGTGGATCGTCAGCCATGGCACCCTCGCGAGATCGGACGCCTGCGGATTGTTGTCACTTGGTGGCCACTACGTCGACGGCACTCACCTTCACCGACCCCGTCATCCGACTCGTCAGGCGGAGCGTGAGCGTCGGCGCGCCGGCCGGGCCCTGCGGAAGGAGGAACGGGTGATTCGTGACGTCCACCGCGCCCGACGCCACCCAGGTGACGCTCGCTCCCCTGGTCGTCGGCATCGCCGGCACGACGGCGTCGGATCCGACGACGCTGACGAGCAGCGGGGCGATCGGCGCGGTGGGCGGCGCCTTTCCCACCGCGCGCACCCGCGCGCCTAACGTGGAGGCGTCGGCCCCGACGTTCGGGAGCGGATACCAGGGGCCGGTGACGGCTCCCCGTCGAATGGGGACGACCGCACTGGGAGATCCGAAGCGGCCGAGGCTCCACGCCGCGCTCCCACGTCCGACGACGACGACGCCCCAATACGTCACCCTGGCGTCCAGCTTCATCGGCTTCGTGAGCAGAAAGCTCGTCCACACGTCCCCGTCGGTCGCCTGCGCAGGCGCGAGATCGACCGGCGCCGAGGTTCCGCCGGCCGCCGGACGGAGGGGACCGTTGGTGTTCCCTTCGTGGACGACGACACGCACTTCGGCGCCGTCCGCGCCGGCACGCAAGGGGAGGCGCACGCCCGTGAGCTCGGCGAAGGGCTGCGCGGCGTCGAGACGCGCCGCTCCGGCGTGATCGACGTCGAGCATCAGGTCGTACGCCGCGCCGCTCCCGCCGGCCTGCACCGCGATCGGCGGCCCGACAGGCTCGAGAATGCGCTCGGCCGGCACACTCCCCGTAAGGACGAGGCGAACCTCCTGCACATGCTTCACCCACGCCGGGAGCTGCAGCGTGAGGTCGTAGTTCCCCTCCTCGGTGAGCGTGACCGTGGTGTCTTCGCGCTCGGCAAACAGGATGCGTCCGAGAAATGCGATGTCGGACTCGATGGTCGTGAGCGTGAGCTTCCCAGGGATTCGCGACGAGAGGACGATGGTAGCGTCGAGGTTGGAGAAGTCGTGGGGATCGCCGCTGATGGCGGAGAGTGCGCTCGTCAGGTCCACGTCCTGCTGCGTGTGGCTGTTCCACCCGTGCACGTCGGGCTGGGCCACCCCGGTCGCAATCCACGCCGGAGGCGCAGCGTTGACCCGAAGGTCGAGGTCTGTGGGGAGATCGGGGAACTGCAGCCAGACAAAGCGGGCGATGGCCGGCAGGTCCGCGGCGGTCTTGATCTTCAGGCGAACCCGGTCGGTGCGCGATTCGAAGGTGTTCGATTCGATGCTCCGCACCATCCTGTCATCCCGGTCCTTCGACTCGCAGTCCTCCAGGTAGAGATCCCTGGTGTCGAATGCATCTCCTTTGTAGGCACGCAGCGAACACACCTGCATCCTGGGGGCACCCTCTCCTCCTACCAGCCCCACGCCCGACACGGTGCGCAGCATCCCGAAGTCGACGACGACCAGCTTGCTGTCCCCGGTTTCTCCCTGCAGCCGGACCTGCCCGGCGTTGGAGAGCGCGGTGAAGTCGGCGCGGGCGGCACCGACCCGCACCTTGAAGCGCCTGACGAGTGCATTGCGCGCCAGCGGCTGCACGAGGGTGCGGGTGGCGACGCCGTCGGCCTCGGTCCACGGGATCCAGGTGGAATCCGGTTCGTAGTATCGGAAGTTCTCCCGTGCGTCATCGATCGTGACCTTGATCGAATTGCTGAACAGCTCGTTGCCTGCGTTGAACTGCTGCATCTCACCCTCTGCGGAAGCCGATCATGCCGAGGGACTTGGCGATGTTCCCGGCGTCAGCGTCGGTTGCGTCGCGCGCCAGCCCCTTGCCCGTCAGCCCGGTGTTGATCTTGCGGATGAAGTCGGTTCGTTTGTCGTCTGGAATGCCGCCGGAGCGCCCGGCTTCGAGCACGAGGTCGTCGCCCTCGGCGAGCTTCTGGAACTCGGAGATGGGAACGTCGCGAATCGACTCGTGGGCGTTTGCATCGAGGATGCGCAGGGGGACGTCTCCGAGGGAGACGGCCCTCACTTCGACCGTCATCCCTTCGATGAGCGGCGTGCCCGGCGCCGGCGTCTGCGAGATGACGGTGAGCGGGGTCTTCTTGCCGACGAATTCCTGCACGAGCCGGAGCTTCTCGTCGGTGAAGTTGAACATGACGTCGGCCATGGGTCCCTCCAGGTGGCGTTAGGCAGCTCAGACGATCTTGAGCTGCAGCCCGACTTTGGCCAGCTCGATCGTGGCCTGGGCCACGGTCTTCCCGAGCACGTTGGGCGTCGAGACGATCGCAGCGGGCTTGATGATGGTGGCGATGATCACGAACGGGTCCTGCCCGGCGGGAACGATCTCCCCCGGATCGGGCCACTGCATGAGGACCGGTGCGTCGTTGTACTGGGCGTCGAAGCCGGTGAGCGGAACGCCCTTGCCCGATGCGTCCAGCGCGCGCGGGCTCACGGCCTGAAGCGCCCCGACGGCATCCTTCCACTTCTGTCCGAGCACGTTCGGCATGCGCCGTCCCGTGAACGCGAGGGCGACCGGAACCGGGTCCGGGGTCGCGCTCCCGTCGGCGGCCACCGTCACACTGGCCGTGGCGGTCGTGCAGGATGGAGCCGACACGGCGATGGTAAAGGCGCCGGCGGTGAGGCGCGGAAAGACGAATGGCTGTCCGGCGCTCGCCTGCCTCACGGCCTCGTGGCGAACGCCCGCGGCATCGGTCGCCACGACCAGCGCGGCGTCGATGTCGCGCTGATCCCCGGTGACGGTGACCCTCACGCTGCCGGCTCCCGTCGAGAGGATCGCCTGCACTTCGAACAGGCCGTCGACGATGGCGTTCCACGCCTGTGCGGTGACCGGCTCCCCCGGGGTGACGTTGGTCTTGGTGAAGTTGAGTGCCATGCGCGATTCTCCTACGGTGTTGGAGCGGTGGGAGGCGCCCAGAGCACGCTCCCGCCGCGAAGGCTGAGGATCGGGTCGGCCGCATCGGCCGCGGTGACGTCGCTCTCGCCCAGAATCCAGCGGTCCTCGATGTTCGTGACGCTCACGTCGACGCCGGCCGGGCGATGACGTTCCAGCGCACGCTTGACGAGTTCGGCCAGTGGGGGTTCGCCAGGCGAGTCAAACTGTGAAAAGCGCCGCGGAAGGAGGAGGCGCAGGGCGTACGCCTCGTGCTCGAGCCACGAGAGGTTGACCTTCGCCGCCGGCTGCTGCGCACTGTCCGGCGGCGTGGCAAAGACGGATTCGTCGAGGATGCCCCCGTGCGTGCGCGGCGAAAGCGCGACGACGACGTTCGGCAGCACGGACAGGTCCATGGCCGCGAAGTGCGCCTCGCGCACGAAGAAGGCGAAGCGCGTGGCACCGATGCCGATGCCCGGCATGGGAATCGGGTCGCCGGCGTGGGGAAAATCGAACGCGCCGTCGAGCGCATCGAATGGCGTGGCCACGGCGAACGTCGCGCGTCTCGCTGGATCGACTCCGGGGCCATCGAAGACACGGTCGTGTGGCGCGGCAGGGTCGTCGTCGTTCGCGGCGAAGCAGGCGCCCGTCCATCCGAAGGCGTTCGCCGTCACGTCGGCGCCATCGAGCGTCACATGCCCTTCTTCGTCAAAGACCAGTCGCTCGCCGTCGGCGACCTTGCCGGCGAAGCCGATGCCGATGCACTCGTCACGATTCACCAGCATCGGCCCGATCGTCCGGTGGCCGACCCCGCTGATGTGCACCTGAAGGAGCGACCGCCCGAAGCCGCGTCTGTACACGTGAAAGAGCTCCGCGTGCGTGCGCGGCGTGTCGGGTGTGGATTCGCGCCGGACGGGATTCTCCTCGATTCCAATGATCTCGCTGGAGCCGATCCCGGGGATGAGCGGGTTGCGCTCCCGGATGAACGCCGCGTGCCAGAAGCCGTCGCGTGAATGAAAGAGCGCGTCGTCGACTTCGGCGTCAGGGAGTCTCGGGTCGGCGGGCGCGATGCCAGTGTCGCGAAACGTCGTCGTGGTTGCTGCGAGTGCGGTCGGCGTGAGGAGCCCGACGGCGGCGGCCGCGGCACCGTTGAAGACGCGGAAGACGAGGAAGTCGCGCGCGTCGGCGGGCGAGGGCCACGTGAGGATGTTGCAATCGGTCGCGTTGAGCGCGGCGTTCCCGGTCGCGATGCTCGCCACCGCGCTCACCCGGTCGACGTTCTTCGACCGGGAACGGGCGATGACGACGTATGCATAACGAGTCGTGCCGGGCGCGCCCTGCGTCGTGACGCTGACCACGGGACGGAATGCTTCCTTGAACGCCGCGGCGCGTCCGTCATCCAGCTCCAGGTCCAGGGCGGAGGCTGCCCCTTCGAGCAACGTGCGGACCGTACCGTTCCCCCGCGCATGAATCCGGCAGAGCGAGGCGATGCGGGCGCGGATGGTCTCGCGGCGTCCCTCATCGCTCACCAGTCCGTCGACCGCCGCCAGGAGCACCGCCGTCGCGGCGTTGAGATCGAGTGGTGGAGCCGGCAGCGCGTCCTGCGGAGGCGGTGGCGCAAACAGTGCCAAACGCGGCGGAGCAGCGGCAATGCCAAGAAGATCGCAGAGCGTCTCCGACGCCGCGTCCCGTGCTGCGTCGTCGTGCGCGTCGGTGGCCTGCCGCAGGTCGTGAGCCGCCAGTCGCAGCCGCGCCAGGCGGCCATCCAACGGTGCGAGCTCTGTGGTCCCGATGCGATGCAACGCCGCGAGCAGGAGGAGGTCCGACGTCGCATCCGCGTGCGCCAGACGGTGCGAGCGCCTGACGGCGGCGAGCGACGCCGACAGGTCATCGAGCCCCGTCGCGATGGCGTCCGCCACCACCTGCAACTGCTTTCCCGGCCGCATCGCATCCATGTGCGCGGGAAACCGGGACAGGACCGTGCGCGAGCGCCCAAGCATTGCCGGACGCTCGTCGCTCTCGACGTGCACAGGGACAGCGGCAGCGGTCATCCGGACGTCCCTGAGGTGCGGAGGTTGCGCACCCACGGCCGTTCCAACGCGCCGAGGGTGATGCTCGGATTCGCTTCGTTCACCACCAGTCCGGCCTCGAGGTACTGCACGGTGTAGTCGAGCGTCGTCACGTGATAGCTGATGGTGGGCGGGACCTGCGCGAGGAGCGCAGTGGGCGTGATGCTCGGCGTCACCGCTCCAATGCGATCCTGCAGCAGGCCGAGTACTTCGACGCGGGCGTCGGCCAGGGTGTCGGCGATGTTTCCCGTCGCTCTCGCGAAGTCGGTCAGTTGGATGGTGACGACGATGTCGAACGCGACGATTTCGCTGGCGATCTCCACCACGAGGTCCGCGTCCTCCAGCTTGGGGCGCAGCGTCTTGAGGGGCGAGAAGTTCTGCCGTCGTGCCCCGACGATCGCGCCGACAGCCGGCTTCGGGTACAGCTCGACCGCGACGTCCAGCACGCCATCGATCGCCATGACTTTCGACACGACTCGATTGTAGACCACGGTCTCACCGATCCCGGCATCGGCGAGGAGCGCCGAGATTGCCGAGCGCGTGCTGGCCTGCAGTGCGGCGCGCTCGGCCCCACTCATCGACGTCGAGACGGGAAGGACGAGGGCGCGCACGTTCATCGGCTGGTACAGTCCCTCCACCACCGTTGCCGTCGGAGGTCCGGTGAGGGGGTCCTCCACCGCGTTAGGCGGGATGGCGGCTACGAGCGCCGGCGGCGCGTCGATGTTATGGATGACGCGGACGCCTGCCGGTCGCGTCTGGTCGATGAAGAGGACGGCGCGCGAGGCATCGGCGGACGTGAGCTCGGCGGCCACGTTCGCCACCACGACGCCCGGCCGCGTGAGATGATCCTCCTCGAGCCGAATGAACTTCTCCTTCACGCCGGGGAGGCTGGCCAGCGCCGCCGTGAGTGCGCCAAGCGTCGACTCTCCTGCCCCCTCGAGCGCGCGCGATGCACGCGTGCGGAGCGCGTCGTCGCTCTCGTCCTCGCCGGCCAGCGTCGTTCCCTGCGCGTTGGACACCGACGCGATGCCGATGAGGGGACGATGGATCGCGGCGATGGCGCGCGGAGAGACGACTCCATCGGGCCCGGGAATGATGGCGCGCACCGGAACGTCGACCGTGAGGTCGCCCCGGCGGAGGACGCGATGCTCGCTCGTCTCGAAGACGACGAGCGGAGGCTGCTGTGTCGACAGTCGTGTTCCGGCGTTGATCGGAATGTCGCCCGTCGCCGGTGCGTTGGAGGAGAAGATGACCGAGCCTGTGGCGAACGAGCGCGTGCGCCTGTTCAATCCGACGAGTCGCACGAGCTGGTCGAGGTCTCGCCCGGTCGCGGTGTCGAGGAATGCGGCCTGATACACCGACTCCAGTTGCTGCGAGACCACGGCAAACTCGCGGGCAAACGATTCGGAGAGGAGCCGGGTGACCGAACCCGTGTTGCGGTCGGTGAGGAGCGGCGCGGCTCCTGTTCCGACCGCGGTATCGTAGTTGGCGAAGAATGCCGATGCATCGTCAGGCCAGACGGCATCGGGGGCCGGAGTCCCGTCTCCCTTGGCGCGCCACTCGACCACAAAGTCGGACGAGAGAACGAAGTCGCGTCCCGGTTGGAACCGTGCAAACTTTCCGCCGGCGAGACCAAAGACGGTGAGCGTCGACGACAGCAGTGGAACGAGCGGTGCGAGCGAGTAGCGTGTGGTGCCCGCGGCGAAGGTGAAGCGCGACCTCGCCACCCCACCGGTCAGCGAGAGGAGCAGGTCATCGACGAACTGCGCGTAGGGCTCGGCCGCGTACGTCACGTCGATGCCTCCAGCGAGAATGGAATGACGAGATTGAGCGGCGTGGGCTGGCGCACGAGTCGGACGGTGATCGTGATGCGCACGGTGTCACGAGGCGGCGCGTGCTCGGCGGCGACGTCGGCCTTGAGCACCTTCTCGATGCGGCCCTCGTCGCGGAGCGCCTGCAGGACGTACAGCTTGATGAGATCGCGTGTGCGTTCGATGTTCGGTTCGCCGATGAGCTCATGATGCCGCGAGCCGTATTCAGGATGCCCCAGCGAGGCGAGTTCTCCTTTCCGCGTCTTGAGGCGGTTGGCGATGGCTTGCGTGATCGCGTCGATCCCCTCGGCGACCGCGAGGTCGTTCGTCGTGACCGGGGCTCCCGTCCGCCGCCTCGAGGCGAGGTCGGCATCCTCGAAGAAACCACCGCCGAAGGCGTAGTCGAGGAGGAGGTCGCGCCCCAGGTGTGGCGTCACCTTCTCCAACTCGGTCTTGCGGTTCATGGCGCCCCCGTGTCGGTGATGAAGGGAGGCGCCGGCGGTCCAAGGATCATGAGGACGCCCGGTCCCGAGGGGATCTGGTCGCCGACGCGCACCAGAGGCTGGCCGGCGATCGTCACCGATGTCGACGCGCCCGCACTACCGATCGGAAGCGGATACGGCGCGCCGGAGACGGAGTTCACCATCTGGCAGACGGAGCCGGCCGTGGCGAGCGGGAGGCCGTTGGCGACGGCCGCGGTCTGCAGCACCGCGACGATCACCCCCGAGTCGGGAGGACCTGCCAGTCCGGGTGTCAGGACGACCGCGCAGCCGATGGATACAGGAGAGCCAGGCATCGTCGTGTCCTATGACGCGGAGAACTGGGTGATGCCGGCCAGGGAGACCTGGGCTCCCTTCACCTTGGCGGTCGCCGTCCCTTCGAGCGTGAGGTTCGCGTTTGCCTTGAGTGACGCGTCCTGCGTGGCGGAAATGCTGACCTTGCCCCCGGCAGACATCGAGAGGTCGCCGTCAGCATCTATGGAGATGTTGCCTGCCGCCTTGATGGCCACGTCACCGTCTTTCTGCAGTGTGACCGTTGTGCCGCCCATCACGATCTCCAGCGATTCGTCCTTGAGCGTGAAGGTGCAGCCGTTTGCCAGCTCGAAGTGCATGCGGCGCACGGCAGAGTCGTCCTCGTCAGGCGCGAGATACGCCACCTCATGGGCCTTGGCCACGGGCGGGTGCGCCTGGTCGTTGTAGAGTGCGCCGACGGCGACGGGAGCGTTCAGGTCGCCGTTCACGAAGTTGACCAGGAGCAGGTCGTTCTCATTCGGAAGGGTGGACCACCCGGCGCGCGAGACGGTGACGGGGACGCGTTGCAGCTCGACGGCGCTCCCGCAGAGGCGGAGGTTCACCTGGTGGTTGCCGTCATTGCCGTCGTCGTCGCGCGAGTAGACGCGGGTCACCACGCCGAGGGCCGGCGGGCGCAGGCGAGCCAGCTCGTCGCGGACGATGGCGCGCAGCGTCGACATGAGCTCGATGCTCATGCGGCCGGCTCCAGCGTCAGGCGGGAGAGAAACCCCGCGTCGCCGTCGAGCGTGTGCTCCACCGCAATGAGACGCAGGTCGCCGCCCGCGTCGCCGGGGATGTCGCTCACCTTCGTGACCTGTCCGGGGCGCAGGGAGGCGTCGCCGACCACCACCAGGGTGGTACGACGTTCGGCACGCTTGGACCAGCTCGACAACACATCGGCAGCGGCGCTGGCAGCGTCGCGTGTCCCGAGTGGCGCCATGACCAGCGCCGGGCCCGCGCCGACTGGCGATTGGTCGAGCCGGATCCAATGCCACTTGTCGCTCCCCGACTCGCTTCCCGATCCCAGGGCGGCGACGGTCGCGGGCTCGGGTGCCTTACGAGTCGTGGCACGCCACCCGGTGACGTTGGCGCCGACGCGGAGCCCGCCGGGGCCTCCACCGAGCACCAGAGCCGCGGCGCTGGCGAGGAGCCCACCGCCCGGCGGTCCGCCCGCCGGGGCGGCAGGGGCAACGAACTTGAGCGCCCCGGCGTTGGTCGCCAGCACGTCGGCACCCGCCATGTACGCCAGCTCGTTGATGTGCGCCCAGACCGATCGCCGATCGTCGACCGCGTAACACGACAGGACCATGTCTCCGCTCGCGTCACCGACGGTCACGCCGGCGGTGTCCGCGAGCTGTCGAACGATGTCGGCGATGGAGAGATCGAGAAAGCTCTGCGAGACGAAGGTGCGCGAGAGCGGCACCGTGCCGGCCAGCCCCTCGATGGCGACGCCATCGGGTGCGAGGCGCACGCCGCTGACCTCGCCTGCGAAGACGTCGCCCTCGCTCCCCGCCGAACCTAACGCGACGGTGAGCGTCCCGCCTGGCGCCGCACCCTTGAGCTTGGACGAGGGCCAGCAGAAGCACTCGAGCTCGTCGTGTGCGGGACCCATCCCCAGGCGCACGCGGACGCGCGCCACGCCGCCCTCGGCGCTGGTCAGGCGTTGCCCGTTGAGGGTGACGATGGCGGAGGGGCGAGCGAGCGTCATGTGCCGGCCCTGGCCAGGTCGACACCCTGCCGCCGCGCCTCGCGCTCGAGGACGCGAGCGAGCGACTCGGCCACCCGCGAGTCCAGCGTATCGACCGGAAGCTCGGACATGAGTCGAGCTTCGGGCGCCAGCTCGACGCGCGTGCGTGCCGGTGATGCTGCTGCCGCCGGTGACGACTGCAGTGCACGCAGCGCGAGCCCCCGGAAGCCACGCGAGGAGTGGGCAGAGTCACTCGAGGCGCCCACATCGATCGAGCGCGATTCCACGATGCCGGGCGCGGTGAGCCTGGCGACGTTGCTGCGAGGTGCGTCCGGCACGTGTCCTGCCCGTGACGTCGTGTCGGATCGCCTGGCATGCGCGCGTTCGACGACGCGTTCCAGGAGGGGCAATGCATCGGGATCGGAGCGCGCGCTGCGCGTCGAATCGGTGGCCCGCACGCGCCCTGGCGATCCCCGGGGAGCGGGGTCCAGGGTTCGCGCGGAGACGAACGACCGTTCCGGCGAGCCTCGCGCCTTCTCTGCAAAGTCACGCAACAGTTGTGCGACGCGAGCCGGCGGGGCATCGATGAGCACTCGCAAGGCCGCACCCGATTGCGCCTCTGGAGAACGCGGATCCAGGCGCGGCACAGCGGATGCCCTCGTGGATCGCACGATCGTGGGAATCGCGCGCACCGCGGGCCGCGTGGCGCGCCGCGCGACGAGCGGCGCCGCCACCTTTGCCACCCGCCCGAGAATGGGACTCGCCCGCCTCACCACGCGTGACACACGCGCGGCCAATGCAGGATCTGACGCAGCGGGCGGGTTGCCGTCTGGCACGCCGCCGCTCGTCTCCATCGACTCCCGTCGCGCCCGATGAGCGGACGTCGACTCGTCAGGCAGGTCGTGCGGTTCGCTCCGTTCCAGTATCCTGGCGAGCACGCCGGCCGCGTCGAGAGGACACACGAGCCGATCCAGCACTCCCTCGCGGATGAACCGCGCGCCCGGCATCGGCTCGAGAAGACGACCGCACGCCGGCAGCCGGGCGAGCACGGCATGACTTGCTGCCGGCGCTCCGCCAGCCGCTAGGAGTCCGCGCCAGGCGGCGAATGCGGCCCGACTCACGCGACGCCCTCCGGACGCTCGTCGCGGGCGATCATCTCCAGGTACAGCAGGACCTGCCCCACGGTCAGCTCGGAACACTCGGCCGGTGTCCAGCCGAACTCCTTTGCCAGGATGAAGCAGGCGCGGGCGAGCGGCGCACGCACCGCGCGCTCGAGTTCATCTTCGTCCACCGAGAGGCCGCTGATCTCGTTCACCCGGTCGGCGAGGAACTGCACGATGCCCGCCGGGAGGTCGCCTACCTGCTCGACGCTCATCTTGGGCGCGACGAGTGCCTGCTGCACCATCAGCACCGACGCCAGGACGCGCTGCTCCTTCGCCGCGCGCACGACGCGATCGACGTCACGCACCAGGAGTGGCCGTACCGTGACCTCGCCGCCCCCCTCCGCGCGCTCGTCAGGCATGCCACCGCGCAGCAGTGCGGCGGGGAGGCGAACGGTATGGGTCGAGCTTCCAGACGCCAGCAGCGCGTCGGCTGTGAGTGTGGTCGACATCAGGCACGCTCCATCGTGATGGTCACCCTTGCTCCTCGGTCTTCACCCACAGCGCCTGGAAGCTCACGTTCTCCATCACGTAGTCGTCCTCGGGCATCGTGTAGTTCCACTCGTTCACCTGCACGCCCATCACCGTCACCGTCGCACTGGCGTCGGGGACATTCGGATTGGAGGTGTGGAGTGAGAGGTTGAACGACGGCGCCACGAAGGCGCCCTGCGGGCGCGAATCGCCGGCCGCGCCCAGCATCAGCCGGAGCAGCGCACCGTTGATGTGGGCCCGCTGAATGCTCCCGGTGACGTTGATGTTGCCCGGTCTGAGCTCGGTGGCGAAACGCTGCCCAAGCTCGTGGAACGGCTTGGTGTCGTTGGTCACGCGCACGGTGATGCCGGTGGCGCGGCCGATTGGCGTGAGCGAGTACTTCTCCGCCACCGCCTTCGCCGCGTCTCCCGCGGGTCCTGCCTCGACGGCCACGGAGATCGTGCCATCCGCGCCGGTGAATACGGTCGTCGCCATGCCTGTCTCCTGTGGCGGTTATTGGAGGTTCATGATGACCTTCACGAAATCGATCGAGAACGTCGGCTGCAGCGTCATCGTCACCAGCGCGATGCCATTGATCTCCTCGGCGCGTGTCGCCGTGACCTCGAGCGTGTAGCCGGTGAGCATCTCGTCGAGGACCATCTGCGACAGGAAGCCGTCGAGCGTCGCCTTGAGCGCCGCGCGCACCCGTACGTTGTTGAGCCGCCCGATGTACGGGTTGGCCCCGATGCGCACGCCCGCTTTGGCGTAGTCGACGATGCGGCGCACCGAGATCTGCTTGAAGGCAGCGGCGTCGGTCGAGATTCCCTTGAGCACCCGGATCCCCAGCTCGTTCCGCAGCACCAGCATCCGCTTGCCCAGCAGGTTTTTCTGCTGACCGCGGGAGTAGGCCCGCGCGAGCCCCTTCACCGCGACGTCCTTGTTGGTGAGGGAGACCTGGACGCCTAACGTGGACAGCCGCCCCGCGATCAGCGCCGCGGTGTACGCGGCGGGCAGCGTGACTTCACCTTTGGCCACCGCATCGTCCACCTTGATGCCTGGCGTGACGAGGATGGCACGGGGATTGGACACGTCGTCGTCGGGGGAGAGCTTCGTGAAGTCGTCCTCGCTCACCCCCATCACCGCCATCCGGTCCTTGCCGTCGTTCTCCGTGGTTTCGAGGTGGGCGAGGACGTTGGCCTTCGCGTCCTTGGCGCCGATCCCGGCCACCACGAGGATGTTGACCGTCTCCGGCGCAAGGAGCGTGAGGCCGGTGGCGACCGAGGTACCGCCTCCCGCCTTCTCGCCGTTGGACGCGACCTTCGCCCCCGGCGTGACCTTGGTCGGGACCTTGGCGACGTCGGCGGCGATCGGCGCCGTGGTGACCAGGAGGCGCGAGTCGGCAGTGACGGCCGCCGCCAGCTTCTCCGCCGTCGACGCGTCGTGCGTCTCCTTGAGCCTGCCTAACGTGACGCGCAGCGTCTTGTCCGCGGCGCTGACCGTGACATCGATCTCGTTGGCCCAGGTCCCGGGGGAGTTCGCCCGCAGCGTGATGAGCGTGGCCGCATCGTCGCCGATCGCCCACGAGCCGACGGGGGGATCCGCCGCGAAGTCGCCGACGCGCACGGCGTACACGGTCGAGCCGCCCCCGCGGAAGATCTGCTCGAGCGCGCGGGTGAGCGTGAGCGCATCGGCCTGTTTGGCCTTGTCCGAGGGCCAGGCGTCGTAGGGCCCGTATGTGTCGAGCGCCTCGGAGTACGAGGAGAGGACGCGCACCTCGCCCACGGGGCCGCGGCTCGCCGTCCCACGACGCCGATGTTGCCGGTCGAAATCCCCCCGACGCCGATGAGCCCTTCGGCCCGAACGTCGATGTAGGTCCCCGGGAGGATCATTTCGGTGATGGTCTCGCTCATGCGTCTCTCCTGTCGGTGAGAATCGTGCGGTTCATGCGGAGATCGTGAAGCGCTCCGTCCCTTCCGGGACGAAGCCGGGTGGGTCGCCACCATCGCCCTGGCGCGAGGTGACGGGAATGCGGGCGATCACGCCGCCTGACGAGTCGGGGCGGTTGATCTCGCGTTCGAAGGTGAAGGCAAAGCGCGCCGTGCGGCGTCGGGCGGTGCTCAGCGCCTCCGCCGCGCCGATGCTGCCGAGCGACGTGACGACGAGCGACACGAGGCGACGCACCGAGGTGCGGACGGCCGGCGCGAGGAGCGCATCGATGGCGCCGCCTGACACAGCGACGGCATCGGCGGCGTTGGCCGCGCACACGTCGAGTCGCAACGTTCCGCTGATGCGCTCGAGGCGCTGCTCCCACTGCCCGAGGCGATACGACGCGACGACCAGTCCCGCACCGGGGAGCGCGTCGCCGAACGTCAGCGTCCCGATGCGCCCGTCGGCGCGCACCTCTCCCGCCGCCGGGACGCCCGCCACCACGGTACGCGCCCCGCCTGCTACCGTGACCGAGATATCTGCCGCTGCCAACGGTTGGTCTCCGGGGTCACTGCCGTCCTGCCTGACGAGTCCCCCGTGCGGTAGGATGAGCCTCCGGTTCGTGGCGTCGACGAGCCGGAAGGTCGGATCGTCGGGGAGAAAGGGATTGGCGAGGTCGATGGTGGAGACGACGGGAAGGACACCGCGCATGAGCGTCCCGCGCTCGCCGAGTCCGGGGTTCGCCCGTGCCGTCTGCTCCAGCGAGAGGACGATGGCTGGGAGCTCGGCGGCGGCGACCGGTTCGGCGACGCCCGCAAGTTTCGGCGCGGGCGCGAGCCCTGCACCCGACAGGTAGGTGGCCACACTGGTGAGAAAGAACGTCTCGGCCATCGTCGCTATCCCAGGAGGTCTTTGAGGGGATCGAGCACCGACGTGGCCTGCGACACGGCGTCCTTCAGCGACGCCGCCGCCGGCTGCAACGGCTCGAGGATCTGACCGAGCTGCGGCACGTCGCCGAGCAGGGCCGGGAGGTCGAGCATGTCGAGGCCGAGGTCGGCCAGGTCGCCGATCTCGTCGAGGAGATCGAGGCCGAGGTCGGGCGCGGGCCCGGGCGGTTCGGGTGGCTCGGTGTATTCGCGCAGGACGATGCGGTAGCGGAACATGTCGGCGTCGTTGGCCGCTTCCTCCAGCCGCAACTCCTCGATGAGGACCTGCTCGAGCTCCGACTCCTTGGCAATGTCGGCGACGAAGTCGACCGGGTCACCGGCGAGGAACTTCGCGCGAACATCCGTGAGGAACTGGTCGCGCGCGTCATCGGTGGCGAGGGAACCGACGATCTCGATGGCCAGCGCCCCGCGTCCCATGTCGTGATGGAGGTCGCCGGACAGGCCGGGAACCGGAAGGACGCGTAGCCGCCGCGACTCGAACGCGGAGAGACGTTCGATGTTCGGGGGGGACCACCCGCCGATGAGGGGCCTAACGCGCATGGGAGCGGCACCTCATGTCGGAACCCAGTTGACGGCGCGCGCCGCCGCATTGTCGGCGTCGACGAACCTGGACACGAGACCCCAGAAGTCGTCGGCCGTGGTGGCGATCGCTCTCGTCGGCAGGAGGTCGCTCGCGTCCTGCGACTGGACGAGCACCAGGAGGAGATAGGCCTTGCCCAGTCCGCCCGGATTCGGATCGACCGCGTTCGTCAGCTCGAATCGCGCGTACGCGACGCCGCGCGGCGGAACGTCGACCTCGGCGAAGTTCGGACTGGCTGGTGCCTCGAGCCAGTTGTTGACGTTCGCTTCGGTCACCTGGTCATCGCCAAGCTTGATGGCGAAAAGCTTGGCCATCGCATGCGTCTGGAATCGTCTGGTGTTGTGGATGCGCGCGTAGACGACGTTGCTCCCCGTGGCGCTGACGGTGTCGGTCAGTCGGCGAGCGCTGAAGTCCTTGAAGGCGTCGGCGGGCGTCGCCGCGATGTCGGGCCGCACCACGATGATGTCGGGGCTGCGACCTCCAACCGGATACCCGCCGAGTCGTACGTCATCGGCCACGCCATCCCGGATGAAGAGTGATGCCGGGGCGCGATCGACGACATGCACGATCCTGAGCGCGGCGCGACGCTCATTGGCCACGAACCCGGCGAGATTGGCCGATGCCGCGGCGGGAAGCACGGCCGGAAAGGGATCCTCGCCCCCGGGCGTGCTCAGGATCGCGAGGAGAGCGACATCGGTGTTCCGCTGCGTCTCGTCCGGGACCCAGGTGAATCGCGCCACGACGGGTTGTCCGGGTCCAACGTTCCGCAGCGACACGGGAAGGGTGCCGATGCGCCGCCAGGGTGCGTGCGGGTTGGCGGTATCCGGGGGGGGTAATAAATGGGCGACGTTGCCGTTGGCGGGGCCCGCCCCGGCGGCGCCCCCCATCGGCGCCAGAACGGGCGAGATCGCAGCGAAGAGATGTACCTGGACCACGGCGGTCGTCGCCACGCCCCCCTGGCTCACCTGCACGTAGACGTAATTGTCCTCGAAGGGGACGGCGTCGTTCACCGGGGCGCGCAGGTCGAAGTCGACGCCATCGACGACGTCGTCGAACAGCGTGTACGGCGGCGCGTCGAGTCGGATGTCGAAGGCGTGCGTGAAGTCGAGCGCGACGGGACGGGCGCCGGCCTGCGGAATGCGCGGATCGTTGAGCGGGGCGGCGGCCGGAAGCACGACCACCGGCGGCGGTGTCGGCACCTGCACGCCTGCAGCGGGGATGTTGGGAATGGCGCGAGCCGATCTCCCGTCCTCGATCACCGTCTGACGGATGAACAGCTGATGTTGCGGCGCGGCCGCCACATCACACTCGAAGACGCCGAGCCCGAACGTCGACGCCCGGATGCGCGTCGTCGTGCCCATTCTCGCCAGGTCACTCACGAGGGCCAGCGGCAGTTGCCGGCCGAATGGCCGCCAGGCGATGGGAACTGGTGGTGGTGTGCCCGGCGGCACACCGGGAATGGCCGGCGGGGCGACGGCCGCGGCCTGCACGGTGAGGTTGAGCGTTGCCGGCGGCACCGTGCCGCGGGCGGCCTGGACGACGAAGGCACCCGCGTTAGGCCCGGCGGTGAGCTGGCCGAAGGTCGGCGCGGCGCTCTGCACCGTGGGACCCGCTCCGCCAGTCACCGACCAGTCGACGAAGGGCGTCACGTCGCGCGTCGTACCATCGCTGTACGTCGCGACGCACGAGAGCTGCAGCGCCGGCGCTCCGGCCTGCAGGGCGAAGGGCCCGGGCGGAGAGATGGTGAGCGACGTGACCGCGGGAACGGCGGGGAGCGCGAAGACGCCGGCCAGGGTGCCGGCCAGCAACGTCTGCGGGGCCCCCACGGCGCGCGACGGATCGAAGATGAGGCTCGTGATCGGCGAGAGGGGAAGGGCCTTGCGGTGTGCGACCTGGGTCGGCGCGGCAGGAAGTGGTGGCGGAGAGTTTGTCTGGACGACGATGTTGATCGCCTGCGTCGCCGTGAGCGGCGCCGCCACGCCGATGGTCCATGATGCCGTGATCGTCACCGCACCCGGACCAACGCCTAACACGAATCCCCGATCGATCACCGTCGTGCCCACGGTCGCGACCCCGGCCGCACTGGTCGTCCACGCGACGTCGGCCGATATGTCCTTCGAGGAACCATCGGCGTAGTTGGCGTTGGCGATCAAGCGCCGGGTGTGTCCGACCTGCAGCCCGCCGGCGGGTCCGACGACCGCGATCCCGGTTGGAATCGGCTCGGTGATGTCCGTCCACGTCGTGCCGCGATCGTAGCTGATGAAGACGCGCCCAGGCGATCCGGCCGACGACACGGCCACGATGCGCCGGTCGTTCGGGTGTACGACGATGCGTGAGACGGACTGCACCGTTCCTCCCGGCCACGGGAGCGCGGTCGGCGCGGCCGCCCAGGGGCCGCGTGCGGCAGCGGCCGTCTGGAAGAGCTGCCCCTGATCCGTCCCGATCCACCCATCGGTGCCGGCGGGGATCGCGGCGCCATCGATCGGGCCAAACGTCACCGCCGACACCTGCTCGGCCGCGGTGATTCCGAGACCGGTCAGGAGCGGTGTCCAGGTCGCGCCACGATCCGGCGTCGCGAAGGCATCGCCGATTCGACCGGCGATCAATTCGCCGGCAATGGTCGGGTGCTGTTCGATGATGCCGACGAAAAGCGACGCGTTAGGCCCGGGGCTCTGATCCACCGTGCGGAACTTCATGAGGTGGCCGGGAGCGATCGCCTCGGGCAGGTCGGGAAGGGCGAACTGCAGGATGTCCGAGTCCGTCGCCGCCGCCACCTGGTCAAACGGCACGGCGTTCGCCACGTCGATGCCGAGTGCGCCGGCAGCGGTCCCCTGCCAGGTGCTGAAGAGCTGGTGCGGATCGGCATGGTCGATGGCCAGCATTCCGCCATCGCCGCCGTCGGCGTAATACCACGACAGTCCGCCGTAGCTGATCCAGCTCCCGTTGTCCTGCAGCCCTCCGCCAGATGCAAACGGATAGAAGGGGTTGCCCGTGATGTCCTGGAACTGTCCGGCGAAGATCCCCTGCCCGCGCTTGCGCCAGTAGCGCACCGCCTGTGTCGGCGCACGCAAGTCATTGGCGAGGGAGATGCCACCATCATTCCCCAACCAGAGGCGCCGGTTGCTGGCCACATCGAACATCGCGATGTGCTGGTCGGCGTGTTGTGCCTCGTCTCCCCTGTCGCGTTGCGTGGAGTCGAGGATGTGCTGCCAGGTGTCACCACCATCCACGGAGAGCCCGAGCTCCACCGCGCCGCAGACCACCACCTTTGGATCGCCGGGCGACACGTCGAGGACGAGGTCGTATTGGGCCTGCCCCGTGCCAGGAATCACCGTCCTCCCCCTGGTCCACGACTTCCCGTTGTTCGACGAGCGAAACACTTCGGAGGGATTGTCGGCCGACGTCGCGAAGACGGCAAAGACGTTCTCCGGTCGCTGTGCGCACTGTGCCAGCCGGATGCGCGTGTAACCGGCTGCCACGGAGTTGTCCGGGACGTCGAGCGGGCTGGAGTCGAAGTCGATGGACTGGTCGTCGCGGTCGAATCGCCCGCGCCATACCCCCTTCCCGCTGATGGCGACATAGAGAATGAGGTAGCGCGGCACGTCGATGGTGCGACCGTCTCGCGTCACCTGCACCGTCGCGCTCTCGCGCGGATCGGCACTGACCAGGACGTCCGTCGCGTACGCCGGCCACCTGATCCCGGTGGCGAAGGAGTCCAGCAGCTTGGCGGCCTCCGGCTTGTTCTTGTCGTTAGGAAAGTCCCGCCTGAAGCCGGGGACCGAGCCGGGTGCCGTCGCCACGTCACAACGCCAGAGGCCCGTCTGGCTTGCCACCCAGAAGCGCGTGTCGTCGAACGGATCAACGCGAATGCGCGTGTAACGGAAGGCCTTCCCGAACTGCTCCTGCACGGGGGGCACCTTCTCGTCTGGCACGCCGGCGAGCAGCTCGAAGTCCGCCCGTCCGTTCACATGGTCGAAGACGACGCGATACAGCCCGCGCCCGGACACGTAGCTCTGCAGCGGTGAGCCGGTCCCCACGTAGAGCCGCGTCGACGTACCGGCGGCAAATGCCATCGCGCCGACCGGAAAGACGTGTTCCGCGTTGCCGAGTCGTTCCCACGTATCACCCCGATCGATCGAGCGCCACACGCCACCGTGGGCACTTCCCGCCAGGATCGTGTTCGGTACGTCCGGATGCTGGGCAAACGACAGGATGCGCCCGCCGAGATTCCGCGGACCGACCGGCACCCACGCCGGGTCGGCCGCCGGTGCGGGAAGACTCACGGCGTGCACGATCGACGCCTCGAGGATGCGCGCGTAGCCATTCTCGGACACCCCGAGCTTTCGGAACAGCGCGTCCGTGCGCTGGTAGACGGCATCCTCCTCCTTCTCCTCAGTCGCCATCGCGAGACTCCGATGCGTTCGTCACGCGACCACCCCTTCCTTTGCGTCGAGCAGGTACGCCATGGCGCGACTCAATTCGCGGTTTGTCGGTTGGCCCGGCGAGAAGACCTCGTCGGCTCCGATGTCGGTGCGCGTGCGTGAGGCCATGTCCACCCATGAGCGGAAGACGCCAAGCCACCCTCGCTCGAGGACGATCGCTTCGCCGCGGCGACGCCGATCGACGAGGACATCGCTGAACGCCTCGCCGGCATCGGCCGGGTCAAAGGGCGCCGCTTCTTCGGAGGCGCGAAAGTCACCGCGCCGCTCACTCGCCGCACCGCCGCTCACCATCATCTTCCATTCGTTCACGCGCCGGCGATCGAGATTCCAGTTGCGGAAGACGTGCGAGACCCGATGGATGCTCACCGCGGCGCCCGCCGGAGTGACCGGCGCGGAGTCCAGCGTCAGGCGGGATGCTCCGCCGAGGCAGAGGAGCACCGCGAGGTCGGCTGCATCGTTCATCACGCTGCCGCCGTCGCCGAAGACGTCGTTCGCATCGCTGACAAACGGGAAGCCGTCCGCATCATCCTGGCCCAGCCGGTCGATGTTCACCGGGGCGGCCGGCGGCGGCGAGAGCGGGGCATCGAGCTCGAGGAGGTGCGTGGGTGTTCCCGCCAATCCCACCGGGGTCGAGTCCTTGACGGCGACCACGACGCGGCGCTGGGGCGGAGCGGTGACCACCTCGACCACATCTCCGACGCGGAACTGCGCCCCGAAGGGTGTGACGGCGACGAGCGGGTCCGGCTGCACGTCGTTGGGGCCGATGCCCTGCGCGGGCGTCGGCACGACCACCTGCGACGTTCCGGTGAGCCGGAGCGCCCGATCGCTCGCTGCTCGCTTGTAGACAATCCCACCCGCCGCGATCGGGCTCAGGAACGGCGACGACACTTCGACATCGGTGTCGTTGAGCACCCGGGTGACGATCCGCTGCTCGCCGGTCGGACCACCGGACGCGATCTCGAGGACATCTCCGGGACGCAGGAGGCGCCGCAGGAAGGGCGAGGCCCCTCCTCCACCCGGGAGGGCGCGATGCACCCGCGGCGTGAGGGCTGGCGCCGGCTGCAGCAGGCTCCCCGGGGTCGACGCCTGTTCCCTCCTTCTGGTGTCTTCGGCCACGCCGCTCGTTCCCATGCGCAAGGCCAGTTGCGGCCGGGGAGCATGGAAGAGGATGAACGCGCTGGCGTCATCTTGTCCAATCAGCTTGGCGAGCACCATCTCGGCGTCGTGCTGCGCGACGGTGACTGGCGCCTTCCCGTCCACTTCGGCCTTCGCCACCAGGTCATCGCCGTGATCGGAGAAGGTCAGGCCGGCCGGCAGCTCGAGCGTCTTCTCGTCGTCGCGCACCGGGGTGACGTGTAGCTTGCCTAACGAAGCATCACCGGTGACCGTGCGGGCCACGAGCGCCGCGAACTGCTCCACGGTCACGGGAGGCACGGGGGCAAATACCACCCGGTCGGGCGTCGCCGCCGGAATCGTGAATTGAAACGTCAGGCGGTCGCGGTCCACGCGCAGCGTCAGCGTGTTGGCGCCGACCGGTTCCCACACGAGCTTGTAGAGCGGGCGATGCGCGGACGGATACGCCAGGTCGGTGAGCCGATCGGAATCAAATGCCGTCCCGGCGTCGTGCACCATCCCGACGTCTTCGTACAAGTGGAGGAGGCGTCGCGGCTCGCCCGCCGAGAAGAGATCCTGGTCGTCGGGGACGCTGCTGCTGAACCAGTAGCGCCACGCGACGGCGTGCAGGAACCAGAGTACGAGGACGATTCCCATCCAAAGCGCGAAATCACCGAACGCCGTCAAGTCCTTCCGCTGGTCCGCGTCCTTGTCGAGTTCCTCGACGCCCTCGTGCAACCAGCCGCGGTACAGGAGGAGGAAGAGTGTCCCGAGCAACAACTGGACGAGTGGCCCGAGCCAGATGAGCTTGCGCGAGTTCTCGGCCCCGCCGCGGAGCATCGCGAAGATGGTCTGGGCGGCGGTGAGGATCACCGGAATCCAGAAGAAGAGGGCCCACTGGGCACCACTCGCTCCCCCTAACGACGCGAAGAAGCCGACGGAGGCCACGAGCGACACCCCGACCTGGACCCATCCGGTGATCCCCTCGGCCCGCAGGCCGCGACCGGTGGCCGAGACGATGATCATGGAGACGAGCGGCCCGAGCGCGGTGACGGCGAGCGGATAGGTCACGCTCTCGTATGTGCGCTGCGCCTCCTTCTCATCGCTTCCTGCCCCGGTGAAGGGCGTCGACATATCCTTCGCCAGCGGCAGCACCAATGCACCGAAGTAGGCAAAGCCAAGCGGGATGAACATCGCCGCGGTCGCGCCGAGCCACTGGGCGAGGGTCCACGTCCGCTCGATGGCTATGATGTCGCGGAACGATTCGACGCTCTCCTCGATGAGCGCCTCGTTGAGGACGGGGGGCGCCGGATCGAGCTTGCGGAACCCTTCCTCGAAGGCTGGGAGACCTGATGCACGCGGGGAGTAGAGGAACGCGATGCTCTGTGACATCGCCTTGGCAAACGAGGACGGCACTTCGCCGGACGTCGGGAACCAGTCGCCCCAGGCCGTCGTGCGCGTATCGGTCCCTCGCAGGAAGAACCTGTCGGCGATGCGGACGTCGAAGGCGCCTGCTACGTCGTCGCGCCGCATGCGACGCACCGGAGGAGTCGCCGTGGGATCGGTGATCCGCGCCTCGATGCTCTCGAACCAGGGGTGTGAGAGGACGTCGGTCGCTACGTGACAGAGGTGCCCGAGCGCGTACGCCTGCATCTTCTTCTTGGCCTGCGTCCGATCGTCGTCCGATGAGAACTCGGAGTTGATGAGCGGTCCGACACGCCGCCAGAAGTCGAAGACGAGGTCCGTCGAGTGGACCAGCACCTTCTCCCGGTGCTCGTCGGGCGACCCTTTGTGCAGCGAGTTGAAGAGCCAGTCCTTTCCCGGCACGAAGAACGCGGCGTATCGCGGCAGGTCGGGACCGATCGCGCCGAGCAGCGTGAAGCGGGAGACGTGGTCCGTGAGCGGCGGACCGTAGAGTCTGAGCGGCGGTTCGATGACCGGCTGCGCCGCGCTCATCATCTCCTCGGCGGTCGTTGCCAGATGCAAGACGTGCAGCTCCAGCTCCTTCGCCGTCCCTGCCGCCTGCTTCCCGGCGAGCGCCCGCCTGATCTGCTGCAGGCGGTCGCGGGCGAGCAGGGTGACGGCGGCGTAGGTGAGCGGTCCGGGCATGGCTACACCACCGACACGCTGATGCTGCCGCTGACGGAGCTCCCGCCGCCACCACTGGGGAGCGCGTCCTGCAAGCGTTCGAATGACTCGACCGTCTTACCCAGCCCGTCGTGCACCTGGCGGGCAATCTCGTCGAGCTGAAGGCGAAGGGGCGCGATCAAGGCGGCCACGTCGAGCCGCTCGAGCGCGGCCATCAGCTCGTCGAAGACCGCGAGTGGGACCTCGAGGAGCTTCTCGAGCGAGAGCTTGGCGAGAACGCGGGCGATGGTGTCGCGTACCGTGTTCAGGATCGTGATGACTGGCGCCAGGGGATCGGCGCCGGCCAGCGTCGCCTTGAGCGCGTTGACTTCGTTCAGCACGTCGCCCAGAAGCGCGTTAGGCGACAGGGCCTGCACCTGCCCAAGCACCTCGGTGTGAATCTCGTCGAGCGACGCGAGGAGAGGAGCGAGGTCGATCGCCGCCAGGGCGGTGCGCACCGACGTGATGCCTCCCTTGAGCGGATCGAGCACGCCGTTCACGAGCGCTTCGATCCTGCCCCTGAGCGCGTCGAAGATGGGGCGCACCAGGGCGACCAGCCTTGCCGGCGGCACGGCGAGAAAGACGGCGCGCAACGTTCCGGCGAGCCCAAGCTCCAGTCCCGGGACGCCGATGCGCGTCAGGAGCTGGTTGACCCAGGCGCGCGCCGGGTCGAGCGGAGCAAGCGACGCCTTGAGGTGCGCGAGCCGCGTATCGGCATCGGTGAAACCGGGCTGCGCGATCTTCTGGATCTTCGTGACGGCGACATCCAGTGCCGCGGCGAAACGCACGCGATTCGTCTCGAGGAAGCCGAACGTCCCTCCCGCATCCAGACGCGGCGCCGACGCGGCGAGCAGTGCCCGTGCCGGCAGCTCGGGTGCTACCTGGATCGACAGAGGTCCGATCGCGGCGCGCACGCGGGAGACCCGGGCCGAGAGACTACCGGTTCGCAACTGGAAGCTCAACGCGGCGACCGCATCGCGCACATTGGCAACCCCCTTCCCCGCCCGGTCGACGCGCGCATTGAGCCGCAGGGATGGCAGCTCTCCGTCCATCCAGTCGAGCACCGTATCGAATGAGCTCGGATACGTGCGTAGCCCCAACCCGTTGAGCAGCCCGGACACGATCGCGCCGAATCCGCTCGTCAGGCGGAGCTTGGGCGTGGTGTCGGCCAGCGTGATGAATTCTCTGATCGCGCTCTCCAGCCGCGTCTGCAGGAGGTCCGCGTCGTAGCGATCGAGGAGCGCGGTCGCCTGTGCGTGCGCGTCGTCCAGCATCTTCTCCGCGTCGTCGATCCGCAGGAGCTCGGTCACCTTCGTGCGCACCGCCGTGATCCGCGCTTCGATGTCGCCTAACAGGATCGAGGGCTTGAACTCGTTGATCGCGCTGGTCACGGAGTCGAAGGCCTTCTGCACCGGGGCCAGGGGCGCATTGAGGTCGAGCCCGGCGATCACGTCCCGCACCTTCTGGATTGCATCCTTGATGGGTTGCAGCGTCAGCGCCGGCGACAGTTGCTGCACCTTGGCCGAGAGCGACTTGAGCGCCGCGTCGACGTCCTC
>JBQTIW010000211.1:0-8726 GCA_052387735.1 Gemmatimonadaceae bacterium | reverse complement strand
GCGCGACGCCTCAGGATCCCCCTGTATCCCGTGTAGACCAACCGTCGTCCCAGAGCATACTGGTTGGGATCCTTTACGTGCCCCTGGCCCATGCGTGCCTCCCCGGCAGAAACTAACGCAACCGAGTGTTACTCACCAGACTGCATCCCCAACCGTGGGCTCCTGACGCTGCTGATGTAGAAGCGTTGCTTGTATTCCGTCCCCATTGAGAAGCTCAACTCGCCAGCATATAGGGCAACACTCCGGGGCAGCTCACCTCAGCTGCGACGCGGTACGCCGCTACCGAGATGGGTGCGGGCCGGCGCTCGAACGGTGAAAGCTTCAGCGTGAACCGCGAGGCCCCAGCGCGGACTCAGGGGCACCGCTCCACGAGCCCCGTCACTGGATCTGTTGGGTCGTACCACCCTCCCGTCGTCGCGAGGTGGTCGGTGAAGATCACGACATTGATGCCGGGACTCGCCGGTGCCGATGTGAACTGGATCGCGAGGATGCCCAGTTCGTTGGCAAGCTCGCCCAGGCACTGTGGGAGCTCATAGACTCGTGGTCGACCCATGATGTCGACGTCCAGAGGGTCCTTCTTCTGTGCGACGTCGCTGGGAGTGAGGCCCAGAAAGGAGAGGGTGTGTGCATCGGTGAGATCGAGCGCCACGGGTAAGTTCGCCCGCACCACGAGTTGCAGCCTGCTGTCCTTGGGAACGCCGTGAACCCCGCTCTCGCCAAACACCTCAGACGACGCGGTCGTCACTCCGTCGGAGAAGTAGATCGACGGGAAAGCACCGAGGCGCGTGTAGCGATTGTGAACGAAGAGGTGACCAATGGGCGCGAGCAGCTTCCCGGGAGGCTTACCCGGGTCCGGGCGCAACCTCGTCGCTGGAAGATCGCGGACCCAGTCGCGGGTGAGGTGAATGCGCGGGGCCACCGGCATGGATGCACGCCAGTGCGGGAGTCGGCCGATGACGTTCGGATAGTAGTCCGCGTAGTCGCCCGACGGCTTCAGTCTCATCCCGGCTCGCCGAGCCACGCGGAGGCGACCCACTGCTGTACCGCGGGCGCTTTCCCTCGCGTGAGGAGGGCGTCGAGGGGCGTTCGATCGCGCAATGCGGATTGCGACTGTCGCAGCCACATTTTCATGCGTGCGTCGTCTTCCGTATAGACCTGCCTGACCATCGCGATGACGTTCGCGAATGGTGAGAGCCTCGCCTGCAACGCGTCGCTGGCCGGTGTTCGTGCGACGGTCGAGTAATTCGCGGCGATGGCGTCCGTGAGCTCGGTGAGTCTGACGCCGAGCGCGTCCGCGATGCGCTTGGCGTCCCAGCGACCGGTGTCGGGATCGCGAAGGTCAGCATCGTGCAGTTGGAATGCCTCGGTGATCTCTCGCGCTGGCGCCGGCGGTGCGGCCGCCTCCGCCACACGATCAGGCAAAGCGGCAACAGCAGGCGGGGCCCACTGTCCAGGGGCTGACTGCTGGAGGAAGCGCGCGAGGTAGGAGGCGAGAACGGTCACATTGCGCGCTTCGTTCACACGAAGAAAGACGTCCGCGCCTGCCTGAATCGCGGCGGCGTGCATGTCGGCGTCATCGGACGCGCTCGTGACGAAAACTCGGAGGGGGCGGGCGAGTGCGCTGTCATCGCGTCTCGCCCCGGACTCGTGAGCCTGACGAAGGCGTGCGATCGCGGCGGTCATCCGTGCGATCAGTTCCGCTGTCGCAGTCGTGGCTGTGCCAAGCTGTCCCAGGTCGGCTATGACGGCCTCGATCTGACCGGACTTCGCCTTACCGAGCGCTTCTTCGAGGCTACCAGAGACCAAGGGACGACAATGGAGGCTCTTCAGGGTGCTGAGGAGCGCGGTGCGGGTCTTCTTGTCGGGTTCGAGGACGAGAACGTCTGTGTCAGCCACGGCGATGTGAGTGTGATTACACGTGCAATCTACACTGATTGCACATGGGACTCAACCCCGGATCACTGCGGCGTTGGGTCAGCGAGGCGACGTTCGCCGTCTGGAAGCGGAAGGACGCGCACCTGGGCACCAGCGAGATGCGGCGGCTGCGGCAGCTCGAGGACGAGAATGCGCGACGGAAGCGGCTCGTGGCGGACCTGACGCTCGACAAGCACATGCTGGCCGAAGCGCCCCGAAGAAACGGGTGACGCCGACCCGCCGACGAGCGACCGCCCAGTGGTTCCAGGATCGCGTCGGAATCAGCTGTGTGCGCGCCTGTCAAGGTGTTGTCGCCCTCCACCGCTCGTAACGATCGATACAAGAAGCGCGCGGTCTATCAGCAGGAGGGCGTCCCGGAGTTCTGGATCGTGGATCCCGCCGCTCGGCTCGTCGAGCGCTGGCGACCGGGTGACGCCGAGCCGGAGGTGCTGCTCAGCACGATGGAGTGGCAACCGATTGCCACACACCCACCCCTCGTTCTGCACCTGGAATCGTTCTTCCGCGCAGCACTGGATTGACAATCCTTCCGCTCGCACGTGACCAACGCCGATCAGGCCGTGTCGACCTGGCGCGCTGATCGGCGCAGTATTCCGCGGGCGTTCTGACTCCTCGCATCCAACAAACGACAGCTGATGCCTTTCGGCGCGCACCACTACCGCGAGGGGGCCCGCTTAGCGACCTTCACGCTGCTGGTCAACGGACCCCTGGTCGTTCCGCCGGACGCTTCCTCCGCGCATGCGATTCACCAACCTCGAGCTCAAGAACTGGCGCAATTTCCTCCGCGTGGAGCTCGATCTCCGTGATCGAATGTTCCTCGTCGGTCCGAATGCCAGCGGCAAGTCCAACCTGCTCGATGCGTTTCGGTTTCTCCGCGATGTCGCCGAGCCACGTGTCACGGGAGGAGCCGATCCCCTCGCGACACGTTAACCCCTAGATTCCGGAGAGATCGTCTCCAACCAGCCCGGGGGGAACAGATGGCACGACAGCCGACGCGGCCCAGCCTGGCCGACGGGATTTTCACCGACATGCGCGAGCAGCAATTCGACTCGCTGGAGCAGGCGCAGGAATGGCTGAACGAGCGATCTCGAGCGTACAACGAGGCCCCGCAGGCCGACTTCGGAGGGCTCTCTCCGGTTCAGATGAGTCGTCTGCTCGGCACCGACTGGAGTGACTTCTCGGTCACACGGATTGCGAATGACCTCTGGCACGACGACGTCGCGCACTCGCTGTGGTTTCGGGGCGTGCGCGCCCTGCTCCTCGTCACGCACGCACGCAACGGACTGCAGTTCCCGGAGCGTGAGGAGGACGCGGAGAAGGAGAACGAGGCGCTTGCACTCGAGGTTTTGTCTGTCGTCGGTGAGACGACGCTTCCGGACGCCGCGCCCCCTCCAGAGCTCCTCGAGGCGGCGAGCACGCTGCTGAGTGAATCGATGGCGCTGTGCGTGGCGGGAGGTCTGCTGCGTCGCAAGGCAGGACTGCTCGTGACGTCCAAACGGTCGATGACGCTGACGGCGGACAAGAACGCGGGGGCGCTGTATCGCGAGGTCCTCCGGACCTTCGTGCGCGATCTCGACATCGTTGAGCTCTACTCGGTGCCTCCGCCATTTGCGGAGCTGCGGCATACGCTGCCATTCATCATCTATCGGGTGCAGCAGGAGGCGACGCAGTGGCGCTCGTCGTCGTGGCTCATGAAGCGCGTCCTGCACCCCGACACGATCGATCGGTTTCGCGGGCTCACCGAAATGCCGGCGAGGATGCGGAGCATGCCGGTGGTGCTGATGGTGCTGCAACCGCTCGCCTCGCTGGGACTGCTGGAGATGAAGTTTCCCCCGAGCGCATCGGTGCCGGAGTTCCGGCAAACGGCGCTGTTTCAGCGGGCGCTCCGTTTCGTGTGGGGCTGAGCGCGCGCCGGCGCCACGCCGTTGTCAACCGTGCGCCGATGACGCAACCGGGTAATCGGACAGGGCCCTCCGCCTCGCTGACGAAATCGACTCGCACGAAGTCATGCAGGAAGTCAGGCGGCGGAAGTAGATGCGGCTGATCGACCTCAACATCCTGCTCTACGCCACGAACGCGGACAGTCCCAGACACGTCACCGCGCACGAATGGTTGCAGCGCAGCATCGCGGGTGCGGAGTCCGTCGCGCTTCCGTGGGCCGTCCTGGTTGGCTTTCTGCGGATCATCACGAGCGATCGTGTGTTCACGAAGCCCATGGCCGCCGATACCGCTATCGCCATTGTCGAGGGTTGGCTGACACGACCGAATGTGGTTGCGCTGCTGCCCGGGCCGAATCACTGGCAGATTCTTCGCTCGCTCCTGTCGGGCGCCGGAACTGCCGGGAACCTGACGATGGATGCACATCTGGCAGCGCTTGCGATCGAACACGGTTGCGAGTTGTGCACGACCGACTCGGACTTCGCCCGGTTTCCTGGACTTCACTGGCGGAACCCGCTCTAGAACCGTCGACACGGACGCACGCACTTTCGAGTGCTGGCGACCGGAGGATACGCGTCCCGAGGTGCCATCCGAGGCTGCAAGTACCTCATTGATGCGCTCGACCGCTACCGCAGTTCGCCGGGGCGCCAACCTTGGCCCGCATGAGAGGAAACGATACTGGATCCCGATCAGCGCTCCGAGCTGGTTGCGGGTTCCTGATTCCAGAGCCTTGTTGGGGTGTGGGCCTAGTCGCCGAGTTGCCCGCGTAAGCGGGCATGCAGTGTCGTTGTTCGCCATCTGCCATAAGGTCTGCGCCATACAATGCACACCACCATAGTCCACGTCGTCCGTTTCGCCCTCCTCCTCACGCTCACGGCCCAAGCGGCTGAGGCCCAGACCAGCGACGCCATTATCGGCCTGATCACCAAGACCGAAACAAACCCCTTCTTCGTGAAAATGAAGGAAGGCGCGCAGGCTGCGGCAAAGACCCACGGCGTCCGGCTCCTCACCGGCGCCGGCAAGAACGACGGCGACAACGCCGGTCAGGTGACGGCGATGGAGAACATGATCGCCGCGGGGGCCAAGGTCATCCTGATCACGGTCAGCGATTCCAAAGCCATCGTGCCGGCGATCAGGAAGGCCCGCGCGAAAGGCGTGCTCGTGATAGCGCTCGACAGCCCCACCGACCCGGTCGACGCGACCGATGCGTTGTTCGCCACCGACAACTACAAGGCCGGGATGCTCATCGGCCAATACGCAAAGGCCGCACTGGCAGGGAAGCGACCACGGATCGCCACGCTGGACCTGCTCCCCGGTCACCCCGTGGGCGCGCAACGCCACAACGGCTTCCTCAAGGGCTTCGGGCTGCCCGCACCCGAGGCGAAGATCAACACCCTCGGCCGTCCTCCCGAAGTCGTCTGCATGGCCGACAGCTACGGCGATCAGACGCGCGGGCAGACCGCGATGGAGAACTGCCTGCAGAAGAACCCCGACATCAACCTCGTCTACACCATCAACGAGCCCACCGCCGCAGGTGCGTACAAAGCTCTAAAGGCGGCCGGCAAGGAGTCCGGCGTCGTCCTCGTTTCGGTGGACGGGGGCTGCCAGGGAGTGCGGGACGTCGCCGCGGGCGCGATCGCGGCTACCGCGCAACAGTTCCCGCTCAAGATGGCCGCCCTGGGCGTCGAGGCAGGCGCGACATTCATCAAAACAGGAAAGCGGCCCAGCGGCTACACCGACACCGGCGTTGCACTCATTGCCGCGAAGCCAGTGAGCGGGGATGACGTGCACGACATCAGGACCGGCATGGAACAGTGCTTCGGCAGGAAGTAGCCGAGCGATCCATGCACCGCACCAGGGCCGCGCTCGGGACGCTCGGCCCGCTCGTGGCGCTCCTCGCCGCGTGCATCTTCTTCGCCACGCAGAGCGACCGTTTCCTCACCGGCGACAACCTGTCGCTCGTGCTGCAGCAGGTGATGGTCGTCGGCGTGATCGCGATCGGGCAGACCCTCATCATTCTCACCGCCGGCGTCGATCTCTCCTGCGGGGCGGTGATGGCGCTCGGCGGCGTCGTGATGACGAAGTTCGCGACCGAGCTGGGCCTCCCCGTGCCCGCGGCCATCGCGAGCGGGATCGGTGTGACGACGCTCTTCGGACTGCTGAACGGCCTCCTCGTGACGCGCATCCGGCTCCCTCCGTTCATCGTCACGTTAGGTACGCTCAACATCGCCTTCGCCATCACGCAACTCTATTCCGCTTCGCAGACCATCACCGACTTGCCGGAGTCGATGGTCGCGCTGGGCGGCACGTTCCGCGTCGGTGGCACTTCCGTGGTCTACGGCGTGCTGCTCATGCTCGCGCTCTATGCGATCGCCTGGTTCGCGCTGCGCGAGACCGCACCGGGGCGTCACGTCTACGCCGTCGGCAACGACCCCGAAGCGACGCGCCTGACCGGGATCGCGACCCACCGCGTGATACTCGGCGTCTACCTGCTGGCCGGTGTGCTCTACGGCGTCGCGTCCCTCCTCTCGGTGGCCCGCACCGGCGTTGGCGACCCTAACGCCGGTCAGACCGAGAACCTCGACGCCATCACCGCGGTCGTACTTGGCGGCACGAGTCTGTTTGGGGGCCGAGGCGTGGTGCTCGGGTCGCTCGTCGGCGCGCTGATCGTCGGCGTCTTCCGCAACGGACTGACGCTGATGGGGGTGTCGTCGGTGTATCAGATCCTGATCACCGGCATCCTCGTGATCCTCGCAGTGGCGACCGATCAACTCTCGCGCAGCGGGAGGCGGTGACGATGACGACACCGCATTCAGCTGTGGAGCGCGGCCGAGTGGTCATCGAGGGCCGCGGTCTCGTCAAGCGATACGGGCACGTGACCGCGCTCGATGGTATGGACTTCGAGCTTCGCGCCGGCGAGATCCTGGCGGTGATCGGCGACAACGGCGCGGGGAAGTCGACGCTGATCAAGGCGCTGTCCGGCGCACTGATCCCGGATGCCGGGGAGATCCTGCTCGACGGCAAGGTGGTCCACTTCCGGAGCCCGAGCGACGCGCGGGCAGCGGGCATCGAGACCGTCTACCAGGACCTCGCGGTCGCGCCGGCGATGTCGATCGCCGAGAATCTCTTTCTGGGGCGCGAGCTGCGCCGGCCGGGCTTTCGCGGTCGCGTGCTGCGCATGCTCGACAAGAGGCGCATGCTCGAGGTGAGCGCGGCCCACATGCGCGACCTCGGGATCGGAATCGGCTCGACGACGCAGGCGGTGGAGACGCTCTCCGGCGGCCAGCGGCAGGGGGTCGCCGTCGCCCGCAGCGCCGCATTCGCGCGGCACGTGGTGATCATGGACGAGCCCACGGCCGCGTTAGGCGTGAAGGAGAGCAACTTGGTGCTCGAGCTGATCCGGCGCGTGCGCGATCGGGGGTTGCCGGTAGTGCTGATCTCGCACGACATGCCGCACGTGTTCGAGATTGCCGACCGGATCCACGTGGCGCGGTTAGGCAAACGCGCGGCGGTGCTCAACCCGCGGAAGATCAGCATGAGCGACGCAGTCGCTGTCATGACGGGCGCGATGGGCCCGGAGACGCTCCCGCGGGAGGTGCTGGCCTGATTACCGAGTCACCGCCGGCACGCGATGCGCTACAAGAGGCTAGATCCCGGCACGTCCCGTCTTTGTCTGGCGCTCCGGTTTTGGGATGGTACTTCTGAGAGGGCTGCGAGAGTCGCTGCGGCCGCGGAAAAGATACTCTGGCGCAGTCGCGAGATTGCTCCACACCCGGATTATTACGTGGTAGGGATTCCCACGACCTAGCGGCTTGGCGGCGCTCCTCGAAATACCGCGCGTCTAGGGCAGCAGGAGTCTCCACGCGTGAGTCGTTGTGAGGTGCGGTCATTAGCTCCTGACAGTGTCCGCGAGGAGTGAGCGCTCGGAACCGCTCAGCTCAAGATGGCCAGCAGTTCCGGGAACAGGTGGTCAGAATCTTCGGAACTGGCATGGATGCCGGGAGACGTCGCTGAGCCCCGAAGAATTCAAGGCCTAAGGAAGAGAGTTGGTCTCGTAGCGAACGCCGCGGAGAGAGGCCGTCGGGGTGTGGGCGAACTCACTTCAACCGCGAGAGTTCGACCTGGCGCAGTCAGAAGGGTCGTGCCTCTCCACCTACGGTGACCTGGAAATCGCGGAAGTACCCTGCGGATCCCGTACGTCGAGGACACGCTGACCTACATCGCCTGAATGTCTTTCCGGAGTTCGGCGTGAGCTTCAAGAGACGACGAACCTGATCGAGAGCGTGATGGGGTACCAGCATCTGCCCTTGCTGGAACAGGCACTGGCGAAGAAGATCCCGTCGACCACCGCCGCAGCCTAAGCCGCGGCATCCCTGAGGACATCACCTGGAGTGAGCAACCGGGACAGCAGTCCACACCAGTTACATGTGCCAACGCGCGGTATACCCATTACACGTCCTGGCAATGCAATCCCTGTAGTCCGAATCGACGTCCACGCCAAGGTCATTGGGCCGGGGAAGGAAAGCCGGATGGACGTTATCGATTCGAACCGGCACAAGCAGCACGGAGTCGTATGCCACCAGGTGTGTCTGCGCCGAACCGCGCGTCGGCAGCGTGCGAAACAGCTTCAACGTCTTTGCCGGATCCCCGCGCCTGTTCTGACTGATTGCCCAGGGGAACTCTTCAAACAACGACTCGTCACCCGACGATAGTCGCGGCAATACCGACGCCTCGAAGTCCGCTTCGCGATCGCGGTAGAACTTGTGGACCTGATCCGGAATGTTCAACACTCGTTCCGAAAGGCCGATAAGCACGGTGGCAATGAGCAACGCCTCCGGTCTTGCCCCCTGCACAGC
>JBQTIW010000210.1:0-6102 GCA_052387735.1 Gemmatimonadaceae bacterium | reverse complement strand
TCTCTCTCCGCCACCAATCGTTTGGGCGCGTTCCGCCGCCAGCCGACCTCCAGGACGTCCCGCAGTTCGCCTAGCGAGACCTTCGCGAGTCTGACGAGCACGGTCGGATAACCGAAGTAGTGCCTATTCTCTATCTCTACTCGCCGTTCTCCGCACTTCCACGCCGCAGATGGGACGCCACCACCCGCGACAGCTCGAGCAGCGTGAACGGCTTGGCGACGATGCCGGCAAACACCGACGCTCGCTCGGCGTCGTCGCCGATCGCCTGCTCGAGATAGCCGCTCACGAGGAGCACGGGAAGTGTGGGATCCATGGCGCGGATCTGGACCGCGGCATCGCGGCCCGCCAGGCGAGGCATGTTGCCGTCGACAACGACGAGATCGTACGGTTGCGATGACTGGCGCACATGCTCCGCGGCCTCTTCACCGTTGGTCACGGCGTCCACGTGGTACCCAAGCCCGCGCAGCATGCGGGCCGTGGACGTGCGCACCGCGTCTTCGTCGTCGGCAAGGAGAATGCGTCCTGTTCCGATCACCGGCTGGACCGCGTGCTCGCCGGAGTCGCGGTGCACTCCGGTGCCGCACGGCAAGTACAGCGTGAACGCCGTTCCCTGGCCGGGCGTACTGGCCACGTCGATCAGCCCACGGTGTGCCAGCACCGTCCCGTACACCATGGCCAGTCCCAGCCCCGTCCCCTTGCCCGCGTCCTTGGTGGTGAAGAATGGCTCGAACACCCGCGCACGCGTTTCATCGGACATGCCCGTGCCGGTGTCGCGCACGGTCACGACCACGTACTCGCCAGGCGCCGACTCCTCGGCACGCCCACGCCAGAACCAGGCGTCGAGCCGTGCCTCGGACGTGGCAAAGGTCAGGGTGCCGCCTTCGGGCATGGCATCCCGCGCGTTGAGCGCCATGTTGAGCAGCGCACTGCTCAACTCGGAACGATCACCGCTGATCGTGGGACGCGGCGCCCGCAGGTCCAGGCGGAGCGAGATGCGCCGATCGAACGTGCGACTGACGATCCCCGATACCTCCCGAATCAGGTGCTCGAGATTCACCACCTCCAGCTTGACCGGATTGCGCCGCGCCAGGGTCAGCAGGTTCTTGGCGAGGTCGGACCCGCGCTTTGCGGACGTCACGATGGAGCGTGCGTCCTCCTTGATCTCCGACGACGCTTCGTCGCTGTACTGCATCAGGTCCGCATAGCCGATGATCGCCGCGAGCAGATTGTTGAAGTCATGGGCGATGCCGCCGGCCAGCCGGCCAACGGCGTCCATCTTCTGCGCCCGGCGCAGGTCCTCCTCGAGCCGCTTCTGCTCCGTCACGTCGCGGGCGATCGTGAGGAAGTATCCGGGCTCACCTCCGGGATTGCGGATCAGCGCCGAGGCGATGCTGACCCAGGCAATGCTCCCATCGGGTCGCAGGTACCGCTTCTCGCGCTGGAGGGAGAGGGCGTCGCCGTTCAGGAGGCGCCGCGCGGCCTCTTCGTCGCGCGGTACGTCCTCGGGATGTGTGATCGCGGCCGTCGTGAGCTGCAGCAGCGATTCGGCGGAGCGACCGGTGATCTCGACGAACGCCCGGTTGACGCGCACGAACCGCCCGCCGACGGCCGTCTCCGTCATGCCGACGGCGGCCTGCTCGAACGCGGCGCGGTAGCGCTCCTCGCTCGCCTCCAGGGCCTCCTGCGCGCGCTGCCGCTCGGTGATGTCGCGAATGAAGGCGCTGAACTCCACGTCGCCATTGCGCTCGAGTGGGGTGATGGCCACTTCCAGGGCGATGCTGCTGCCGTCGCGGCGCAGGCCCACCACCTCGATCCGCTTGTTGAGGACGTTGCCCGGCCCTACATCAGGATAGCGAGCCAGCCCCGCGCTGTGCGCGGCGCGGAAGGCCTGCGGAATGATCGTGTCGGACAGCCGCTGGCCGATCATCTCGTCGCGCGTCCACCCGAACACCGTCTCGGCCTGCGGATTCCATTCGCGCACCATCCCGCGGGCATCGATCACGACCACGGCGTCCAGGGCGGAATCCAGGATCGACCGTGTTCGCGCCGCGGTCTCCAGGATCGCGCGCTCCTGTGCCTCCAGCGCCCGCTGCCGCAGCACCGCGGTCATGCTGTTGAAATGCTCCATCAGCCGGCCGGCCTCGTCGTCCCGCGGCGAGACGAGCGCGACGTTCAGATCACCCTCGGCCACGCGCTCGAGGCCCCGGTCCAGCGCGCCTAACGGCTCATACAGCCGGCGGCGGAGGAACATGAGCATGAGGGGGAGGGCCAGCGCCCCGATGGCCAGCCAGACCCACAACAGCCGGCTCGTGGTGCGCGCCATGTCGGCGAGATTGGACTCCTCGTGCTGGACCTCGCGCAGGGCAACCTTCGTCGCTTCGGCGAGGTGGGCATTGAACGGCGTGTCCAGCGAGTCGGCGCGGCGTAGCAGGCGTTCGGCCAGCGGGACGTCGGCCAGCTCGAGCGCCGCCACCGCGCCCAGCATCGTGATGCGCAACCTGGTTTCGCTCTCCGCGCCGTTGGCCAGGACGGCGCGCAACTCGGACCGCGCGTCGGCCGGCATCGTCAGGCGTTCGAGCGTGCGCGACGAATCCTCCATGTCCTGCAGCACGCGCCGATGTGCCTCGAGGGTCTCCACCGACCGGCGGCCCACCCGCGTCACTCCCAGCACGCGCCACAAGTCCGTGATGGTGGAATCGAGGCGCTCCGCGCGGCGATGGGTCTGATCGTATTCGAGCGCCACCCCGCTGCTCTGCTGCAGGAGCTGGGTGGTAACGGGCGTGATGCGCCAGACGACAAAGAGGGCAATCAGTGCCACGTAGATCAGCGCCGCACAGCCCAGGACGATGAGAATCGTCCGCAGCGAGAGCGCGCCGCGTCCCGTCACACCACTCGGTGACGCCACGATCACTCCGGGGACTCGAGACCGACGAGCCACATCCCGCCGGCCCGTCGCTGATTGGTGAAGGCGATGGGACCGGTGACACCCGGAAAATGCGCTCTCGAGTTCCCGAGCGACTCCAGCCAGCGCCGCACCTGTTCGCGATCGCGTCCCACGTCGCGAACGGCCGCGGTGAGCAGCATGAAGGCGTCGTAGATGAAGGGCTCCGGCATGCGCGGCGCACGCCGCATGACACGCCCGGTCACATCGAGGAACGCGCGGTTCGTGCTGTCGGCGGTCGGCTGCCAGAAACTGACGTACCGGATGCGACTGCGCGCATCGGCAGTGAGCGCACGAACACGTGGGGAGTCTGGCGAGAAGCCGTCGGCGGCCAGCAGATGCACCCCCGGGAGCTCGTGGAAGATCGGCTCGACCAGGCACCCTCCCTCCGCAACACCGACCGCCAGAATCACAACGTCGGGCGGTGCGCGTCGCAGGGACGCGAGGGCGATGGCCCTGTAGAGGTCCGCCTCGACCCCTTCACACAACACGTCCGGCACGAGCACCGCGTCCGTCACGTCGCGCCCCCGGACACGCAGGCCCGACGTGATCCCATCCCTCAACTCGGCGCCGTATTCGTCGCCGACGTAAAAGACGGTCACACGACGCGCGTCGAGTGAATCTGCCGCGTACGCTGCAAGAAAGTCACCCTCCTGCCGGTTGTCAGGAACGAGGACGAAGGTCCACGGACCGACCTCGGTCAAGCGAGAACTGGTGGCGGTGGGAACGAGCTGCGGGATCCCAGCCCTGTTGTAGACCGTTGCGCCGACCAGCGCGTCGCGACTCCCGGCGTGCCCCACCACACCGACGATATCCGGCTGAGCCGAGTAGAGCGTGGCCTGCTTCCACGCGCTCTCGATCGAGGTGCCAAGGAACACGGACCACCGCTCGATGACCGGACGCTCACCGGCCGGGATGGCCGATAGCACCGTATCCAGCACGTCGAGGACATGACCCGGCGGAAGCGGGATCGCGGACCCCAGACGAGCCGGCGGCGGCTGTGTGCAGCCGAACGCCAGCACGGCGACGACGACGACAGATCTCAACGATGACATTGCCGACGGGCGAATGCAGCAGTGAGCGTGCAACAAACCTAACGACGTGCTCGAGACCACGACGGGTGCTGAGGGCACTAACTTAGCGCTTCCAGTTCCGGCTGGAGGACGGCGAGGGGGTGGAAACGGCGGCGAGGACACGTCGGGCTGCCTGTCACGACGTCACCCAGGCTCCGGCCACGACTCGGGTGCGGGTCGCGAACCGACGGGCCGCGCAGCCGAGCTTGACCCGCATCTCTATGCGCTACCACTGCTTCCCCCGTCACACCGAATCTGCCCCTGGAGTTGATCCGTACGGGACTTCGTGCGATCTTCGCCAGCCCGGCTTCATGTCCGCGCACACTCGACCTAATCGGATTCCTGCGTGCCCTCTTGTCCCACGTGCGATAGACGGCTCTCCCCGGGCGAGCGTTTCTGCACCGGGTGCGGGGAACCCACCTCGGGACTGCTCGGCACCGGCGTGGCGCGCGTTCCCGGCGTTAGCCGGCTGACCCGGTGTCCGCAATGTGACCACGCCAATCGACCTGCGGATCCCTTCTGTGCCCGCTGCGGCATGCGGCTTCATGCGGGCGCTGGCGGATCGGTGGTCACCTGTCCGTCCTGCGGGACGATCCCGACCGATGAGCTGGCCCGGCTCTGTGCGGGCTGCGGCGCGCACCTGCAGGTGCAATCTGCGGATGCGGGTTCCGGGTCGACCGATCCCCGAGGGGTGCCGGTCCTGGCCGGTACTCCCAGCCTGACCCTTCTCGATTCTGTCGGGGAGGTATCTCGCGTGATCCCACTCCAGACCGCCCGCAGCACACTTTCGAGCGACGAGCTCGGTCTGCAGGTAAGGGACGGGCTGATCGGGGGAGACGGCGCCGCGCTGCTCATCGCCGACGATGGGATGCGCCTCGAGCCGGTGGGGACCCCCCGGGCACTTTTTATCTTCCTCACCGAGGAGACCCGGCTGGCCGATGGTGACATCCTGCTGCTCGGATCGCAGGTCATCCGGTATCGCGCGGTGATAGAAGACGGGGCGACCTATTTTGCCGATCACGGCAACGTGCAGGTGGGCTCGGCCATCCCGTCGAGGGACGTCGCCGTCCTCGAGCAACTGCGGGCCGATGGACGCGTTCGCGATACCCTTCACCTGTGGCCAAAGCGGTCGATCCTTATCGGGCGTGAAGAAGGCGATTGGCTCTTTCCTTACGACCGCACGATGAGCGGGAAGCACGCGGTCATCAGTTGCGACGCCGATGGGGCGATCAGCGTACGCGACATGGCGAGTCGGAACGGCGTCGCGCTGGCGGTACGCGAACCACGCGAGTTGGCGCACGGCCAGCGGGTGTCTCTGAGCGGCCAGGTGATGCGGGTGGATCTCGCGTGACGCGAGAGGGTGGAAAGCGTTGCCCCCACAGCGGGGTCGACTCCCCGTCCGACGAACGCTTCTGTCCCAGGGAACGGGTCGACACGGTGTTTCTCAATCGGCCGGCGCCAGACTCGCTCACGCTGGCGCTGGCCGTCCTCGCGAGAAGCTGTCCGCGTCCGCGATGAGAACACCGACCGAAGTGCGCGCCGCGCGGCTGACCAACGAATCCGTGACCGGACACATCCTCGTGGAGGTGTTCGCGCTCTCCGATGTCGGACGCACGCGCGACCATAACGAGGATGCGTTCGTCGTGTCCGACCTGTCCAAGGGGATGCCGCTGGACTTCGACGCCTCGGTGCAGCAGCGCGTAGGCAGCCGCGGGGTCCTGTTCATGGTGGCCGACGGGATGGGGGGCGCCGCGGCGGGTGAGTTGGCCAGCGCTACCGCGGTCGATGTGGTGCTCCGTCATTTGCGCGAACACTGGACGGGTGGGGGCGAGGCGACGCCCGATGAATTCGTCGCCTCGATCGAACGCGCGACCCAGACCGCCAACGGGGTCATCTACCGGTACGCCACCGAGCACGCCGAGGTGCGTGGCATGGGCACTACGGCGACCATCGCCGGCCTATTGGGCGACACGGTCTACCTCGCGCAGGTCGGCGACTCCCGTGCCTACCTGGTGCGCGAGGGAATCGCCCGGCAGCTGACCAAGGACCAGTCGCTGATCCAGAAGCTGGTCGAGGCCGGGGAGATGA
>JBQTIW010000209.1:0-2879 GCA_052387735.1 Gemmatimonadaceae bacterium | reverse complement strand
ACCGTCGGCGCCTAACGATTGATGCGACCTCTGTACCTGGCGGCCTTCGTGGATGGACTCGTGCTCAACGTCGTATAAGTCATCAGGGGAACGGAACGCTGGTCTGGCGGAGAGCGCACCCGTCGCCTCGACGCGTTCGGCCGGGAACTGCGGCTCGGCCGCATTTCGCTGCGCACACCCGTCGCCGCGTCGCTCATGTCGGCGTTCGGACTCACAGGCTACCTGTTGGTGCGGTTCACGCCCGTCGCCGGCTTGATGAGCGGGTTGCTCGCCGCCGTTGGCGCGACGGTCGCCGTAGCCACCGCCGTGTTGTTGGTCAAACGATGGGCGGTTCCGCATGCCCTTCGCGACAACCCCGACGAACGCTACGTGTTGCAGGGCCAGCTGGCGACCGTCACGCACGGTATCCCGTTCAATGGGGTGGGCGAGATTGTGTATCAGATCGACGAGCAGCGCTTCACCACGCGCGCGCAGAGTATCGATGGTGCGCCCATTGATGCTGGCGCCGACGTCGTCATCGAGCGCGTTGAGAACGGAATCGTGTACGTCGAAGACTGGACGCGAGTCGAACGGCGGTTGTAACCATGTCGGATGCGGCGATCTTCGTCCTGGTGTTCGGTGGACTCTTCGTCCTCCGCATCATCGCGGCGACCTTCGTGTTCCTCATGTTGCTGCCGAAGGGAGACCGCTGTCCGGTCTGCGATCACCCGACCGTCCGCGTCACGTCATTTCTGTTCGATCGCGGGATGCCGTGGTTTCGAAAAAGCTGGTGCCTGACGTGCGGGTGGACCGGCCTGCTGCGGCGCGGTCCGCTCACCGAACGGCCCGCCGTCCGCGAACACGCTGGTCGACGTTAGGCGCATTCCCCCAGCAGCGTGTTGCCGCCTATCCTCGCGCCATCGCAAACAACGCGAGCCACTGCGGCCAGTTTCCGCTGAAATCAAAGAACTCTTCGAAGTACACGAGCCCCGCGTGTTCCAGTTCAGCGATCACCTCCTGCAATGCCGCCTCCTCGTGAATCGGACCGATCACGATGAGGCTACCTTCCATGGTGAACTCCTCGTCGGTCAGGTGGAGCCGCTCGTCGATTGCGGCACGCGTGAGTCCCACGCGCTCAAAGGCCGCCTTACGAATGACCAGGGATGGATGCTGGGAGGAAAGAGGGAGTGGCATGCGTCCTCAGTCTAATCGCTCCCTTCGCGACCCGTGGTTTGATAGGTTTTATCCATGAGCGCCCTACGGACTGAACACTCGTATGATGTCCTTGTCATCGGCGCCGGCCACGCGGGGACAGAGGCGGCCGTTGCCGCGGCGCGACTTGGGGCGCACGTCGGTCTCATTACCAGCGCGCTGGAGACGATCGGACAGATGTCCTGCAATCCCGCAATTGGCGGTGTTGCGAAGGGCACCGTGGTTCGGGAAGTCGACGCCCTCGGCGGGATCATGGCCAAGGCTACGGATCTGGCCATGCTCCAGTTCCGCATGCTGAACCGGAGCAAGGGAGCGGCGGTGTGGGCTCCACGCGCGCAGTGTGATCGCGGTCTTTACCGCCGTGCCGTGCGACGGCTGCTGGAAGAACACCCGACTCTCCACACGATCCAGGGAACGGTCGCTCGGTTGTTGCTCGACGACGCGGCACGTAGGGTGGTTGGTGTAGAAACCCTCGAACAGCGTCGGTTCGGTGCGCGCAGCGTGGTCATAACGGCCGGGACCTTCTTGCGCGGTCGCATTCACATCGGCACGGAAACGCGCATGGCAGGGGGCCGAGCGGGTGAGGCCTCCACTGTACACCTGGCTGAACAGTTGGAGGGGATTGGCTTGGTGGTCGATCGCTTCAAGACAGGAACTCCTCCCCGCATCGATGGCCGCTCTGTGGACTATTCAAAGATGGAGGTCCAGGAGAGCGAAGTCGACATGTTCGACTACTCCTGGTCTCACTTTTGGGAGACGCCAAGGCGCCATAATAGCGGCACTCGGCACCCAGAGCAGCTGCCATGTTGGATCACGTTTCTGGAGGCTGATGGTAAGCGTGTGATCTCCGAAAACATTGGGAAGTCGGCGATGTACGGTGGCGCCATTGGATCGCAGGGTCCACGCTATTGTCCTTCCGTTGAGGACAAGGTCGTCAAGTTCCCAAAGGCAGAGCGTCACCAGCTGTTTCTTGAGCCCGAGGGTCACGACACGACCGAGCTCTACGTCAACGGTCTGTCTACCTCCCTCCCCGCTGCCGTGCAGCTCGAGGTCTTGCGCTCGGTGACGGGCCTCGAAAATGTGCAGATGACGCGCGCAGGATATGCAATCGAGTACGACTACTTCCCTCCGACGCAGCTCGATTCCTCGCTTCAGGTTCGCGCGCTGGCAGGACTCTTTTTCGCCGGTCAGATCAACGGTACTACAGGCTATGAGGAGGCGGCGGGACAGGGATTGGTCGCAGGTCTGAACGCCGGCTTGTCGGCGCTCGGCCGTGGGCCGGTCTTCCTTGGGCGCGAGTCCTCCTATGTCGGGGTCCTGATCGACGATCTTGTTTCGCGTGGCGTTGATGAGCCCTATCGGCTGTTCACCTCTCGTTCGGAGTTTCGGTTGACCGTTCGCCAGGACAATGCGCTCCGACGTTTGTCTGCTATTGGCGAGGACCTCGGCGTGTATCGATCCGGGGAACAGCGACAGGTGGCCGCACGTTTGGGAGCCGAGGACGAAGCACTGCAGCTCGCGGAAGCGACGAGCATCCGTCCGGAGGTGGCGAATCCCGTCCTCGATCGAGTAGGAAGCGCACCCATCCCTCACTCGGCCAAGGTGGCTGAGCTAGCCAAGCGTCTTTGTTTCGAACTGCGTCAACTAGTCGATGACTTATTGTGAGTGACTCTTTTGCCTCACGACGC
>JBQTIW010000208.1:0-4805 GCA_052387735.1 Gemmatimonadaceae bacterium | reverse complement strand
TTCGGGGTGCGCGTCACTTCCTTCGTTTTCCCCCCCACTCGACCTCGAACGTGTCGCCGCGGGTCCCTCTCTCTTGGTGGGCTTGGGTCTCGTGTTCGTTGGCGCCTGGCTCGAACGCCGCGTGGCCACGTCCCTCGAGGATGAAGCGCACACCCCCGAACCGGGCCGTCCGGAGAGGGGAGCGAGTCCGGGACGTATGTCCCCGTGGGTTCCAGCAACCGCCGCGCCGATGCTGACATGATCCAGGAGCTCCGGCGTGTGGTGCGCGCCGAGAGCTTCGACGAGCAAGCGATGCCAGACCTCGACTCGGAAGCCCTCGACTTCCGAGCAGCTTCCGAGTCGTTCGCTCCGGTTCGCAAGCTCGCCAGGAACGACCTCACGACATTGCGACTGATCACGAACCACCAGGGGCGCCGCGTGCCAACCGTTGGCGGGATGCTGCTCTTCGGCCTGGACCGAGCGGCGCACTTTCCAGATGCGTGGATTCAGGCGGGACGCTTCGCGGGTGTCGACAAGGCACGCATCGTGGACCACGCCGAGCTCCGCGAGCTTCCGGTGCTCGCGATCGAACACGCGATCCAGTTCATCGAGAAACACTCGACGCACGGGGCGGAGATCGGGCGCGTCCGCCGAAAGGAGCGCTGGAACCTCCCGCCCCTTGCCGTACGGGAAGCGCTGATCAACGCAGTCGCGCATGCCGATTACTCGCAACGCGGCGCACCGATCCGCGTCTCCATATTCGATGACCGACTCGAGATCGAGAACCCGGGGCTGCTCCTCTCTGGCCTCACGGTCGAAGACCTCGAGCACGGCGTGTCAAAGCTGCGCAATCGCGTCATCGGCCGCGTCTTCCACGCACTCGGCCTGATCGAGCAGTGGGGGAGCGGCGTTCAGCGGATGATCGCGGCGTGCCGCGAAGCGGGGCTGGCGCCGCCGCGCTTCGAAGAAATCGCCACGCGCTTCCGCGTGACGATCTACACCGAACGTGTGTCCCGCCCTTCGGTCGAGACAACGGACCAGACGATCCTGGACGCACTCTCTGACGGCGAGGGCCGACTGACGAGCGAGATCGCCGCGCTTATTGGCCTCACGTCGCGCGCTACGCGCACGCGACTCGCCCGGCTGGTCGAGAGTGGCCTCCTGCGCGAAGTTGGGACCGGGCCGCAGGATCCGAAACGACGCTACTTCCGCGTGCAGTGAGCGAGGACGATCAACGATGGCATTGAAGAAGTCGCAACTCTACTCGTCGCTCTGGCAGTCCTGCGACGAGCTGCGGGGCGGCATGGACGCTTCGCCGTATAAGGACTATGTCCTGATGCTGCTGTTCATGAAGTACGTCTCGGACAAATACGCCGCCAAGCCGGGCGCGCTGATCGAAGTCCCCGAGGGCGGCGGCTTTGCCGACATGGTGGCGCTCGGCGGCGACAAGGAGATCGGCGACAAGATCAACAAGATCATCGGGAAGCTCGCCGAGGCGAACGATCTCAAGGGGGTCGTCGACCAGGCCGACTTCAACGACGAGAGCAAGCTCGGCGCCGGCAAGGAAATGCAGGACGGCTGTCGAAGCTGGTCGCGATCTTCGACGGTCTCGACTTCCGCGCCAACCGCGCCGAGGGCGACGACCTGCTCGGCGACGCCTTCTCCGCCACTTCTGTGCAATCTCAGGCCGCCAGTAACAGCGGAACCTAACGACAGCCATGGAGCCGCTGGGCGGCGGCGAGTGGTCCTTGTTTCAGCTTCGGATAGCATCGCTCTGACTGCCGTGTTTCCCGTAAAAGGGGGGCCCGGTGTTGTTGTTGCCCTGAATCATCTGCAGAAGCACGTGCCAGGTGTCGTTGTCGTGGGGCAGGAACGACCCTGGCCCCGGCTCGCGCTCTCTGCGCGTCGCTTGGCCGGAGACTCGCCTCGCGCCCTTCGTCTCGAGTGCGAAGGGGGGTGCTTTGGAGATCCCCTTGCGCCGATCGTCAAAGCTCCTATCGTCTCGCGTTCGTCTCTTCGGCTTGGGGATCATGCAACGAAAACTCGTGCAACAGGCGCTCGAGAGCGGCAGGAAGGCGGCAGACAAGGCAATCCGGATCCGTCGAGCCCAGCTAAAGCAGCGGGCGATTGTTCTGGAGAGCGCCCCCAAACGCCCGGTAGCGCGCGGCGCCGCTCGTCCTTCGATGCGAGCGATGCGATCTGCAGGGCCGAGTGGTGCGATGGGCGTCCTGGTAGCTGAGGGTGATTCGTGGTTCGATTACCCAGGGCTCGATGTGTTGAACTCGTTGGAGGACAATCACGGGTACGACGTCGAGACGGTTGCGCACGCCGGAGATCGTGTGGAAGACATGGCGTATGGAGGCTCACAGCTGCTGGACTTCCGGCGCCGCCTCGAGAAGGTGCTCCGCAGCGGCCGCGTCCCGCGGGCCATCCTCTTGTCCGGGGGTGGCAATGACATCGCCGGAGACGAGTTCGCCGTTCTCCTCGATCACAAGGGCTCGGTGTTCGCCGGCATCAATGACGACATCGCTCGTGCCGTCATTGAGCAGAGAATCAAGTTCTCTTACATCACGATCGTTGCGGAAATCACACGTATCTGTGAAGAGATCATTGGTTCGAAGGTGCCTGTTGTCACGCATGGTTACGACTACCCCATCCCCGACGGTCGCGGCTACAAATGGGGGTTTTTGACGTTTGCCGGACCGTGGCTGCAACCAGGCTTTCACCAGAAGGGATTCCGGAACCAGAAGGAAAACGCAGCCCTGATGGTGGAGCTGATGGACCGCTTCAACGCAATGATGGCATCGCTGAAGGGCGTACCAAGCCTCGGCCACGTACGTCATGTGGATCTGCGCGGGGTGCTGTCAGCAAGTCCCAGTAACTATGAGAAGTACTGGGACAACGAACTGCACCCTACGAAACGCGGGTTCGAGCTGGTCGCGCTCAAGTTCCAGGAGACGCTCGCCAAGTTGCCGTAGCGTCCTGCCGGCTGCTCAGGCGATCCAGGTCGTGACCGCGCTTCCTGCCTGACGAGGCTTGGGCGCGGGCACCTCCGCGGGCACGCCAACGCTCAGCATTGCCACGATCCGCTCACCATCGCGCACGCCCACCGCCGCACGCGCCGCGGGATCATCCATCACCGCGCCGGTCCGCATGTGTGTGCCGAGCCCGCGATCCACTGCTGCCAGCATGATGTTGGCGATCGCCTGCATCACGGCTGCGTAATCCTCTTCGCGCGTCTCCGGGCTCTCGTGCAGCACCGTCGCGACGGCGATGAGGGCGGGGAAGGCTTCGTACTCCGCTGCCGTCCTGTCACGCACGGCGTTGGCGGCCGCGGCATCGGGCAGCTTCCGCGCCTTGCGCTCGCCGAGCGCGAGGCCATAGCGCCGTCGCGACTGCGGGCCGAGCACGTAGAAACGCCAGGGCTGCGTGAGATGATGATTGGGAGCCTGGACCGCGGCATCGAGGAGCAACTCGATCTCCTCCCGCGTGACGGGTCGGTCCGCGAACTTCTTGATCGAGCGGCGTTGGGCGATGGCGTCGGAGACGTTCATGGCATGAATCTACGATTTCTGTCGCGTTCAGGGCACGACTGTGATCTCGCCAGCCCGACATCGCGGGGCCATTGACCTCGTCCCGTGCGAAACGGTGCATCTTGCAGCAACGATGAACACCATCTTCCTGCTCTCCCCAGCCCGGCTCGATGGCAAGCGCGCGAAAGTCCTGCTCAACACCGCGGCAACGTTCGACCTCGCGATGCAGCTGCGTTCCGATCAGGGCGCGCCGCTGGGCGATGTCTTCAGCTTTCTCAGTGGGCTGTACTTCCGCGGGAAACTCGCGTACGCCCGGGCGTTCGGCCGACCGTCGGACGACAAGACAGCGACGTATGTCATCACCACCGACCGGGGACTCGTGTCGCCTGACGTTTTCGTGAGCCGAGAGGACCTCGCGGCATTTGCTCGTATCGATCTCGCTTTGGGTGACGCTCGATTCGTGGCACCACTCCGACGCGATGCCGAGCGTATCTCACAGGACATCGACCCGACGGCGCAGGTCGTTCTGCTCGGCAGCATCGCGACGGGCAAATACGTCGACACACTGTCTGACGTTTACGGAGAACGACTGCTCTATCCCGCTGACTTCGTTGGCCGCGGCGACATGAGCCGCGGTGGCCTCATGCTTCGATGCGTGGCCGAGGGGCGAGAGCTGACGTATGTGCCAGTTCGAGGTGCCGCCCGTCGCGGCAAGCGGCCGCCGAAGCTGGATCGCCTCCCCCGGAGCGGAAATCGGGGGTACCCCGCGCAAGATCGCCGAGAGCGCGGACGGTGAGTACCACCCGGAGTGGTCTCCCGAACACGCAATGGATCGCGTACGGGATTCGATCACGCCGGCGCATCCGACGGTCCCCGAGGCTGGAACGGGTGATGGGCATCCGGTAGCTGACAGTATCAAGGCTTCGCAGAACCACGATCCGCGCGCGGCTTCACGTCCGGAACTCCACGAGGAAGACGCGCCGCCCGCTCTCGTGCTTCGCGGTGGGGCCTCAATCAGGATCGTAGAATCGGATGGCTCGAAGTCAAGGAGGGTTTGTTCGTCTCGAGCAGAATGTCTCGAGGAAGTGCGCTGAGTACGCGCCGCACTCGGCGCATCGACATTCCCGCTGACACCGTCACAAACCGCGCCCTGGGATGTTCCTCGGTCGGACGGTATCCCACCGCGCCTCCGTCTGCGCGATGGCCGACCGCGAGTTTCACACCCGCACCAGAGAGGCATCCATGGAACGCCAGACTCTGCGCCTCACTCTCAGCGTCGCGTTGACCGCAGCG
>JBQTIW010000207.1:0-21134 GCA_052387735.1 Gemmatimonadaceae bacterium | reverse complement strand
GGGGGGCCGGGGGCGGCGCAATGGGGTGCTCGCGGGGGCCGCGGTGGCCCGCTGGGTTTATTGGGGGGCCGCCCCCAACACCTCCCCCGGGTTGTTGACCGGGGCGGGGGGGCCCCCGCCGCGCAATGAGCTGTGGGCGCCACTCGTCGGCGGACGCGACTTCGTGCGCGAGCGACTCGGCGCCGCGGCGCTGGCCGCACAGCAGCGCCTGACGCTGTCGGAGGCACGCGTCGTCGAGGCGGAGCGCGCGTTCCGCGCCGGGACGGTGAGCCAGCACGCGCTGAGCGACGCGCAGTCGGCGGAAGCGCAGGCCAGGCAGGAGTTTCAGGTCGTGGCGCAGAAGCTCATGCTGCGCGACACCTTCCTCAAGGAAGGACTGAGCCCCGAGGAAGTGACGCGGCGCGTGCAGCGGTTCGAGCTGCTCGCCGACGCACAGCGAGTGCAGCGGCAATTGGAGCTCGCCATGGCACGCGTGACGCTCGTGCGCCAACGCTCGGCGTCAGGTGCGGCGGATGAGCTGGACCTCAAGCGCGCCGAGGTGGAGGTGCTGGAACGGCGTGTGGAGCTGGACCGCCTGCGCCGGCAACTGCGCGAGGCCGAGAAACCGCCGGCACGCACACCATAACGAACGCGAAGCGGAGATCGCGGACGGTACCGCGCCGAACTGGACAAGCGTATTCCTATGGTGACTTGGGGACCTCAGCTATCATTCGGACTGCACCGCATCCGGCCGTCGTCCCCCACCGACCGATGATCATCGCCCTCGCGTCTCCCCGCATCGCCTCGTCGGTCGAAGACGGTCTCGAAAGGGTGCGGTGGCTCATGAAGGATGCTTCGGCGGCGCAGGCAGAAATTGTGTGCTTTCCCGAAGCCTACCTCCCCGGGCTGCGCGGACAGGACTTCGAGGTCCCGCCCTTCGACCAGGAAGACGAGGAGCGCGTCCTTCGCCTCGTCAGGCAGTGGGCGCGCGAGTACCGCATCGCCACCATCCTTGGCATCGAACAGCTGACTCCGGCCGGGAGACAGATCGCCGCCGTCGTCATCGACGCAGGGGGCGAAGTTAGTGGCGTCCAGACAAAGAACCAGCTCGATCCCACCGAGGAGCCTAACTACGTCCCCGGCGACACCCGTCGCCTCTTCGAGGTCAACGGCGTGAAGTTCGGCATCTCGATCTGCCACGAAGGCTGGCGCTATCCCGAGACCGTGCGATGGTCGGCCGTCCGCGGCGCGAAGATCGTCTTCCATCCGCAGCTCACCGGGAGCGACCGCGACGGTGTGCGGCTCACGACGTGGGGTGCGGCGGACAGCCCGTACTATGAGAAGGCGATGATGATGCGGAGCCGGGAGAACACGATTTACTTCGCCAGCGTCAACTACGCCGTGCAGTACCAGGAGTCGGCCACGACGCTCATCGCCCCCTCGGGCGACTGCCGAGCGCACCTGCCCTATGGGGCTGAGGGTGTCCTGGTGGCGGAGATCGACGTCGCGGAGGCGACCGGACTGCTGGCTGAGCGCTTCGCGCCCGATCGTTATCGGGAGGTCAGTTCATGAGGCCCTTCGTCGCCCGGCGCCACACCGGAACGCCCTCGGTCATCGCATCACCGGCCGCGGAACGGTCGGCGCGGCGCTCCGGCGCCTAGCGACCTCCCGCGGCGGAGACATCGGGACGGCGCTTGAACATCGCCGCACCGGCCATGTCCAGCTCGACCTCGTCGACTTTCCCCGCGGCGTTCAGCCGGAATGTCACCGGAACGGGTGGCAGGACGGGCGTGTCAAAACGCACACGGAACGTGTCGAAGTGCCAGTGCTCGAGCACCCCGTTCCACATCGGGCCGAACGACAGCGCCAGCTTTCCGCCTTCCTCGCGAATGGTGAGGTCGCCGTAGAGCGAATCCGAATACGCACCCGCGTACGCGGAGAGCGGGAGCGACGGCTTGGTGTTGGCGACTCGCTGCGATGCGGCGCGCTGCTGGGCCTGCGCGGCCCGCGCGCGCTGCGCCTCACGGCGCTTCCACGCCTCGTCCGCCCAGTCGCGCGCCGGCGCCTTGAGCTGCAGATCGAAGATCTTCTGCATCAGTACGTTCGGGAGCGGCGTGCCGTTCATGTTCGTCAGCAGCACGATCCCGAACTTTTCCTCAGGCATCATCGCGACTAAAGCCGAGAAGCCATCGATGTTCCCGCCGTGGTGCACGACGAGGCGCCCGCGGTAGTCCTGCAGGAACCACCCGAGACCGTACGCCTGCAGGTGCGACTCGGGATTGTTGACGCGGGCCGCGGAGTCGGTGCGGATCACCGTGTGCGCCTGGTGCATTTCGTCAACCATCCGCGCCGACACCAGTTGCTTTCCGCCGTATGTCCCCCGGCCCAGCTGCAGGCGGACCCACTGTGCCATGTCCGTGACCGGGGCGTTGATCGAGCCGGCCGCGCCTGCATTGTCGATGTTGCGCCACGCGATCGGCCGCACCGTATCTCCGACCTCCGCATGCGGCTGGGCGACGTCACGCTGCGACGACAGGTTCCGGATGGTCGTCGAGCTCGACGCCATACCGAGCGGCGTGAAGATGCGATCGCGCACGAAGTCGTCCCATGACTTCCCCGACACCTTCGCGACGACCTGGCCCGCTGTGATGTACATGATGTTCTGGTAGCCGAACGTCGACCGGAACGACCACGTCGGCTTGAGGTACCGGACGCGCCGGACGATTTCGTCGCGATCGAACGGAGAGCCATACCATGAGAGCTCGCCGCGCGCGAGACCGCTCCGGTGGCTCAGCAGGTCGCGCACCGTGAGCTCGCGCGTCGCGTACGTGTCGTACAGCTGGAACCCGGGGATGTACGTCGCCGCGGAGGCGTCGAGGGAGACCTTCTTGTCGTCGGCGAGCATCGCGATGGACGCCGCCGTGAACGCCTTGGACGAGGAACCGATCGCGAAGACGGTCTGCGGCGTGACCGGGTCCGCCTTCCCCGCCTCACGCACCCCGTAGCCCTTGGCGTAGATCAGCGAGTCGTTGCGCACGATCGCCAGTCCGATTCCGGGGATCTTCCACGTCGTGCGCGCATTCTCGATGTAGGTATCGAGCCCGGTCCACGGCTCCCGCGCCGACTGCGCGGCTGCGCTGTCAGGACACAGGACAGGGCCCGCCACGAGGACCGCGAAAAACCCGCGCTGCAACACCCGGCATTTCATCATCGACGTCATCGAAGTTACCCGATGTTGGGGTTGTTGATGCGCTCCGCATCGGGAAGTGGAAGGCAATTCTGATCGCCGTACACGCCACCCCCACCGGGATACGCGACGCCGGCCGCCGGCAGGAAGGGAAGTCCGAGCCGTCGAATGTCGCCGAGCCGATGTCCTTCGAGGAAGAGCTCACGACGCCGCTCCTCGATCACCTGGGCCTGAACCTGCGCCGCCGTCTGACCCGTGACGTCGTAGGCGGGCACGCCCGGACGCGTAGCTCGCACGGCATTGATCGCCGCGGCCGCGCCCGCAAGATCGCCCGCCGCCACGCGTGCCTCGGCGATGATGAACTGCGCCTCGGCCCAACGCGTGACCGGCATGACCGTCGTGATCGCCGGATACTTGTCGGGAGTCCAGACCTGCGAGCCCTGTGCGGTCCCGGCGCGCCCCGTATTCGTGACCGCGACGCGCGGGTCGGGGGCGCCGCCGATGGTGAGGTTGCGGAACGTCGCGTCCACCGTCGACCAGATGTTCTGGTTGATGGAGAGGAACGAGAAGTTCTGGCGACGGACGTTCACGCCGTCAGTGGAGATGTTGAGCACGAAGCCCGCGGGGATCCGGGCAGCGTCCGTCGCGGCGGCGGCTGCATTCTTCAGGTTGAGCAGCGTCCGTGCACGCCCGAGCAGGGCGAAGTTGAGCGTCGTCGCCTCGTTCACCGCAGTCGCCGCCACGACTGCCGAGTCGAAGCGTAACTTCGCTTCGGCGAACAGGTCCGCGGGCGTGAGCTCCGGACTCAGGTTGATCGCCGCCGAGCACATCGACTCACCGAGCAGTACGATGCTGTAGCCTGCGTAGGCCGCGGCCTGGCCGATGAGCCGCGTCCGGTTCACCCCCGCCGGCATCTGGGTGTCGGTCCAGCCGCGCAGCTTCGCCGCGACGGTGTCGGCCGAGGCGCGCGCCACCGACAATGTCGTGTAGATCGGGGGTTGCTGGTTGTTGCCACACGTCGCGCTCCCGTACGCCTCGATCGTCTGCACGGTGCGGCGATCGTAGTTGTAGTTGGACACCGAACCGATGGCGTTGGAGAGCTCGTCGGCGAAGAGTGCGGAGCCGACGGCGTAGCGCGAGAAGGCGCATTCGAAGTCGGCGATCGCGCCGTTCATGAGAAGTTGTGCATTACTCGGCACGTAGATCGTGGCTGCCGAGAGCTGGCCGGGGTTGGACTGTTCGAGCGCGGTGAGGTCGGTGCAGGACACCGCGGCGAGGAGCGTCGCAGCGAGTCGCAGGGCCTGGCGGCCGGTCGACGCGTGACGCGCGCTGTGCGTCGTTTGGTTGGGTCGCATGGTTACCAGGCGATGTTGAAGGAGGCGATGAAGCGCATCAGCGGAGGCGTGATCGCCTGGTCGTTGGTTCCGGCGGTGGTTGCCGCGTTGTTGGCGTTCCCCTCGGGGTCGAGGCCGCTATAATCGGTCCAGGTGCGCAGCTCGCGACCGGCGAGTGTCAACGAGGCCCGCGACTTGAGCCAGCGCTCGGGCAGCGTGTAGGTCGCCGAGACCTCGCGCAGCTTGATGAAGGACGCGTCCTGCATGAACGCTTCGATGGTGCCCAGACCGACGGCCGCACCGCGCGCCTGGGCGAGGTAGATCGGGTCGTACTTGTCGGGGACGTAGTTCGCTTCGCACAGCCCGGCGCCGAGCTGCGCACCGCAGCGCAGCAGCTCGACGCTGTTCTGTACGCGATTGCCGTTGCGGAAGTCCACGAGGGCGTAGAGTCTCACGTTGCGTCCGAGCGTGACCGTGTTGGTGATTGCTCCGGTCGTTTTCGGCGTCGGCGTCCCGATGAACAGGAACGGTGCCGTGTTGCACGCGACCGCTCCCGGGCCGCCGGGGCCCCGGCAGAGGATATTGGTCGCGAACCCCTGCGCATCGCGGTCCGCCGACGCGATGCGCCGCACGAAGATGCCGCCGATGGGATAGCCGACGATGTTGGCCGAGCCCGCCGTCGCGACGACGCTCGGCAGCCCGCCGAGATCCTCGATCTGGTCCTTGTTCGTGGCGACCTTGCCCTGGATCTCCCAGGTCAGGTTCCGCATCTGCAGCGCCTGGAGTGTGGCGCTCAGCTCGATGCCCGAGTTGCTCACCTCCCCGAGGTTGCGGAACTGTTGTCCCGGAAACCCGGCCGATGGCGCGACCGCCTGACTGACGATCGCGTCGTGCGTCGTCTTCGTGAACCAGGTGAAGTCGAGGGAGAGACGGTTGAACAGCGCGGACTCGAACCCGAGCTCGACCTCCTTCCCGACTTCGGGGCGCAACTCCGGGTTGCCGAGCGATCCCGGGGTGACGGCGGTGGCGCCCCCCGGGCCGGTGATCGGGGTGAAGGTTCGCAGCGCCGCGAAAGCGTTAGGCTGCCGGCCCGACTCCCCGTACGCCGCGCGCAGGCGCAGCGTCTGGACGACGTTGTCGAGCGTAAAGAACGGTTCCTCGTTCACGACCCACGAGGCGCTCACCTTGGGATAGGTGATCCACTTGAAGTCGTCGCCGAACGCGCTGTTGTTGTCCACGCGGAGCGCGGCGGTGAGAAAGAGCCGGTCGCGCCAGGCGAACTGCTGCTCGCCGAAGGCCCCGATCGTCGTGTTGATGACCTGCGCCTGGGACGCGGCGACCTGCGTGGCGACCGCCGACACCGTCTCGAGCCCGGGGCCGGCGAAGCCGAAGCCGCCGAGGAACGACTGGTTGAGCTCCGTCTTGTAGAACTGCCCGCCGACCGACGTCGACGAGACCAGCCCGCGAGCCAGGGTGAATCGCGACGACGCGCTGTAATCGGCCGTGATCAGCGAGTTGTTGCGAATCGTTTGCCCGATGCGGCCGCCGGCGGCGACAGGGGACATGACCTGCGCCAGGTTCGGCGGCGCGAACCGTTCGATCGCACGAGCATCTTCGTTGCTGTAGTCGATCCCGAGGATGCCGCGGTGCGTGAACCAGCCGGCCGGCCGGTTCTGGACCGTGACGCTGCCGGTGAACCGGTTCGTCGCGCTGCGGTTGTCGTACAGCTCCTGCGGCACCTCGGGAGGCACGGCGAAGAAGCCGCGCGTCGCGGGGAAGAGCAGGCGATGCCCGACCTGCGCGCCCAGCAGCGGCGACGCGCCGAAGTCGGCACCGAGCCGGTTGCGCATGATCACGAACCCGAGACTCGATGCGACGTCGATGCTCGGCCGGATCGCCGAGTTGACGTTCGCGCGGACCGCCGTCTGGCGCAGCGTGTTGTTGGACTCGACTCCGAGGTCGTTCTGGTACGAGCCGCCGAGGTAGTAGCGGAAGAGATCGCGGCCCCCGGACACCGAGCCGTTGTAGCGCCGGGTCTGCCCCCTGCGATAGAAGTTGCGGCCGCTGTCGATCTCCTGCTGCAGCCCGTGCCAGGTGACGATCTGTCCCGCAGGGTTGCGCAGGTAGTTCGTTTCGATGCGATCGACGGCGTCATGGAATGAAAGCGTTCCCACCTCGACTCCGACGTTCACCTGCGGCTCGGTGTTGGCTGACCCGCGCTTCGTGATGATCTGGATGACGCCGTTGGCGGCTTCCGTGCCGTAGATCGTCGACGCCGCCGGCCCCTTGATCACCTCGATGCTCTCGATGTCCTCGGGGTTGATGTCGTTGAGCCGGCCGCCGATGGTGGATCCCTGTCCGCCCAGACCTCCCGAAACGCCCACCGGTCCGGTGGACGTCGCGTTGTTGATGCGGACGCCATCGACGTAAATGAGTGGGCTGTTCTCGAGCGAGAGCGACGCGCGCCCGCGTATCTGGATCGCGGGACCGGCGCCAAGCCGGCCGTTGCGTGGCAGCACGGTGACACCTGCTGCGCGGGCGTTGAGCAGCCCCGAGAGGTTCGGCGCCACCGACTTCTTGAGCTCCTCGCTTGCCGAGATCGTCGAGACGGCGTTGCCGACCGAACGTCGCTCCTGCGCGGCCGCGGTGCCCGTGATGACGACCTGATCGAGCGAGATGGGGCTCGACTGCAGCTGGAAGTCTGCTGTGGCTTCCGCACCCGCGGTCACGGTGACGCTCTGTCGTGCCGGGTTGTAGCCGAGCCGTCGCACAACGATCGTGTGCGTTCCGGGTGGCACGCTGGTGATGCGGTATCGGCCCTCATTGCTGGTGCCGGCACCGAGGCGGGTGCCTGCGATCTGTATCGTCGCACCCGAGAGTGGAGTTCCCGCGAGCGCTTCGGTGACCCGCCCGGCGATGGTACCGGTCTGCGCGAGCACTGTGGGCGCCGCGGCGAGAGAAGCCGCGACGGCGAGCCACGTGACGAACGCGCCGGAGCGCTGTGGCGGAGAATAACCTGTCGCGGAAGGCATCGAGGACATCAGGTCAGAAGGGTGAGCCGCGGCACCACGAATTTGGTGTGATGCCGTATGTCGATTTGTATACAAAATGTGGCGCGAATCGCCCCTGCACCAGATCGGTGTGACCATCCGAACCGCCGCGGGCCACGTCCCGAGGAGGACCGTGACTATCGACCGCCTCGCCGGAGACCGGCCAGCGACTACATTCGCGCCACCTAATCCGTGAGCGCCTTTCGTGAACACGCGACGCCAGTTTCTCCTCAAGGCTCCCCTGGGCATGCTCACCGTGGCCGCGGCCTGTCGCGGTGAACAGCAGCCGAGCGGCGAACTCCCGGCCGCTACACAGTCCACGCCAGGCGCACCGGTCGCGTTCGGAACCTCTTCAGCCACAGGCCCCGCCGTCACGCCGGCGACCTTCGCGGAGGCGGAGAAGCTCGCTCAGGTGACGAGCACGGAGGCCGAGCGGGCGATGATGGCCGAGTCATGGCGGCGCACACTCGCGCCCACGCTCGAGCGACGCACAGGACCCCGCAAGGTGGCGCTTCCCCCAGAGCTCTCGCCAGCATCGCTATGGGATCCGGCGCGAGCGGTCGGCTATGCTCCGCCGTTGCGCGATCGCTTTGTGCGCTCGGTGGGCGATCCCGGAAGCCTCCCGGCGAACGACGCCGACATCGCCTACGCGCCGGTGACGACCCTGTCGCGCTGGATCGAGGGGCGGCACCTAACGTCGGAACGCCTCACGACCATCTACCTCGACCGCATTGCCCGCCTGGATGGTCGGTTGCGCAGCGTCATCACCCTCGCGCGCGATCGAGCCCTGGAACAGGCGCGCGCGGCGGACGCCGAGATCGCGCGGGGACGATACCGCGGCCCGTTGCACGGCATGCCATACGGCGTCAAGGATCTCCTCGACACCGCCGGAATCGCGACGACCTGGGGCGCGGAGCCCTTCCGCGACCGCGTGCCGGCGGAGGACTCGGTGGTGGTGCGTCGACTCCAGGACGCCGGGGCGGTGCTGCTGGCGAAACTGTCGTTAGGTGCGCTGGCCCTCAACGACATCTGGTTCGGCGGTCAGACCATGAATCCGTGGCTCATCGAGGAGGGGGCGTCGGGATCGAGTGCCGGACCCGGCGCGGCCACGGCGGCCGCCCTCGTGGCATTCTCCATCGGCAGCGAGACGGGAGGCAGCATCGTGAGCCCGAGCATGCGCTGCGGCGTGACTGGGCTCCGCCCCACCTTCGGTCGCGTGCCCCGCACCGGTGCGATGACGCTCTGCTGGTCGCTGGACAAGCTTGGACCGATGACGCGCGGTGTCGAAGATGCGATGCTCGTCCTCCAGGCCATCGACGGCCCGGACGCGGGCGACGTGTCGAGCGTGGTGAGTCACCTCGATTTCGATGCCGCGCTCCCCGTGCAGGGGTTGCGCGTCGGTTTCTTCCCGGCGTGGATGGACGCCGCGACGGAGGTCGACCGTGCGGCGCTCGAGGCGCTCACGAGAGCGGGACTCGTGCCGGTCGAGCTGTCCTGGCCCGACCTTCCGCAGGGATCGCTGATGCCGATCCTCTTCAGCGAAGCTGCGGCCGCCTTCGAGGAGCTCACGCTCTCCGGCCGGTCCCGCGAGCTCAAGGTGCAAGTCCCCGACGGCTGGCCCAACCTGTTCCGCATGTCGCGCTTCCTGACCGCGGTGGACTTCGTGCAGGGCGACCGGCTGCGGCGGCGTTTTGCGCAGGAGCTGGCGACGATGTTTCAGCGCGTGGACCTTCTGCTTGTCCCGTCGCTACGAGACGAGTCACTCACCGTGACCAACTTCACGGGGCACCCGTCGCTGACGGTGCGGACGGGCTTCGTCGAGGTGCGCCAGGCGCGGAGCGACTGGGCGCCAGACCCCAACAATCCGCTGCCGCGCTTCGACCCACCGCGTCGTGTCCCGCATGGCGTCACGCTCATCGGGCGCCTCTTCGACGAGGGGACGATCGCGCGAGCTGGACTGGCGCTCGAGCGCGCGGCCGGGGTGGGGGCAGAGCGCCCCACAGGCTTCTAGCCGTACGCAAGCTTCGGATAAACACAGGAAGAAACGAAATGATCCGCTGCATCCGCCCCGTCCGCTGCATCCGCGTTTCAAAAGTCGATTACTGCGGCGTCGTGCCGAATCGCCAGGGGGATCGAAGGTTGAACGCCGTCGTGGGACACCAACCGACACCAACGACTCTGATCCTATGGTCAGGAACCCAGTGGGCGGCGCCCGGCGCGCACCGCCCGTCTGCCGTCACGATGGCGGGCGGGCTACCTCCCAGTGATGGCCAAAGGGGTCGAGGATGCGGCCGAGTCGCCATCCGTGGCCGTCCTGGACCGGAACCACCTGCGTAGCGCCGGCTGCGACGGCGCGCTGGCATACCGCATCGGGATCCTGGACCATCAACAGCATCCGGACCGAACAGCCACCCAGCGATTCCGGACTGAAGTTCAGGTTCGACGGAGACTCGTCGGAGACCCAGAACTCGGCGCCGTCGACTGACAGCTGGGCGACAGCAGATCCGTCCGGCGCGTCGACGCGGTGGAGCACGGTCGCTCCCTCGTTGGCCTTGGGAGTCGGCGTGGGCACCTCCTCTACTTTGAGCGCGCCGGGCCCGCCGTACCTCCGCTCCATGATAGCCGCCTTCATGACTGCGTCCGGATGCTGGCAAGTCTCACGCGTCGTCCGGATTCTGCATCCGCTTCAGGAAGACTAATGAGGGAGCGACAGGAACGCGACGAAGTTAAGCTGCTGCGCTGACTGTGAATGACTCAACCAAACTGCTTGGGCGCGTCCGTATCAACTCCTCGTTAGTCGGCCACATTCACACGACAGAGCTAACGGCCCGGCAGCGGGGCCGAGGCGAGTGATTCAGAGCGGTGGCGCGCGCGAGCCATCCCAATGAGTGCGGCGCCAATTTAGTCCCAGTCTTGCCCAAGCACCACTACGACACCGTTCGGGTCGCGAATGGAAAAGTCGCGAACCCTATACGGGCGCGTCTCGATCGGAACTTCGATGGTGACTCCCCGTTTGATGACCTCCTCTTCGTGCCGTATCCACTCAGCCCGGAGAAGAACCGGCAGGGGAACACGCTGGCCTTGATCGGCCGGTTGAAGCCGGGGGTGCGCCTCCAGAGCGCCCAGACCGAGGCGAGCATCATCGGGTCGCGAATCGTGACGGGGCGGACGCGGCTCGGCGTGTGGCGTAACTCATTTGCTCCGAGAGTGAGTCGGCTGCGAGACCGGGTGAGCGGCCGCTTCGAGCCGGCGCTGATCGCACTCGCGGGAGCCGTCGCATTCCTGATGCTGCTGGTGTGCGCGAATCTGTCGAACCTGCTCCTCGTGCGGGCGTCGATCCGCCAGCGCGAGATGGCTCTGCGCGCTGCGTTAGGTGCGGCTCGTCACCGCCTCATCCGGCAGATGCTGGTCGAGAGCCTCTTGCTGTGCATCTTTGGCGCAACGCTCGGCGTCGCGCTGGCGTGGGGAGGGACGACGCTCGTCTCGCGCCTGCAGGGGACCAGCATTCCCCTGTTGAGCGACGTGCGTGTCGACAGCGTCGTGCTCGGCTTCACCGGGTCAGTCGCCGTCATCACCGGTCTCGCCTTCGGACTGTTGCCCGCACTCCAGGCGTCGGGCCTGGCGCCGTCGGCGGTGCTGTCGGACGGGAGTCGCGGCACGACGGGTGGCCGCAGCGGGTGGGTGCGCCGCGCGATCGTGGTCACGGAGGTGGCACTCGTCTGCGTCCTGCTGACCGGGGCCGGGCTGCTCACCCGGAGCCTGGGCCGCGTGCTCGAGGTGCAACCCGGGTTTGCCGCCCAGAACGTGATCGCGATCCGCGTGGACCCGCGGCGCCTGGGAACGACACTCGAGCAGCGGAACGCCTACTTCCACGAGGTCGTCCGCTCGGTCGCCGCGGTCCCCGGTGTCAAAGGTTTGGGCCTGACCGACGCCCTCCCGTTGGGAGACAACTTCGGCTGGCGCCGGTGGGGAGCGGAGACGCCGGAACGGCATGGTGGTCCGGACGACGGCATCCAACCGTTAGTCCGGATGATCGACGATGGATACTTCGGCGCAATGAAGATCACCTTGCGTGCTGGCCGCGCGTTCACACAAGCCGACGATGCGGCAGGCGAGCCGGTGATCATCGTGAACGAGACGCTGGCAAAAGGCGCTGTGGCCCGGTCAGGACCCATCGGCCGCATCGTGAAGACCTCGGGAAAGGAGCGCCGCGTTGTTGGTGTGGTGAGTGGGGTGCGCTACTTCGCGCTCGATCGCGAGGTCGACGCCGAGATGTACATGCCGCTGAGGGAGACGGGTGACTACGCGTCGGTCGACCTTGTTGTCCGCGGCACGATCGCGCCGGCGAGCCTGGCGGCAGGCGTACGGAGCGCGCTCGAGCGCGTGGATCCCAACCTGCCGGTGGTGGAGTTCCGGGTGGATCACTCGACGTTTGCGCGGCGATTCGTTGTGCTGCTGGTCGCGGGGTTCGCCGCGTTCGGATTGGTGTTGTCAGCGCTTGGGATCTATGCGGTGATCTCGTACTCGGTGGGGCAGCGGACGCAGGAGTTCGGGATTCGCATGGCGTTAGGGGCGACGCCGCAGGCGTTGCGGGGACGGATTCTGGGCGAGACGGGGGTGCTGGTTCTCGTGGGACTGGGGATCGGGTTGCCGATGTCGTGGATCGCAGCGCGCGGGATTCGCGGGTTGCTTTTCGACGTTGGGGCGTCGGATCCGGTGACCTTCGTGGCGGTGCTAGGTGTGCTCGCGGCAGTCGCGGGGTTGGCAGGGTATCTGCCGGCGAGAAGGGCAACGCGGGTGGACCCGGCAATCGCATTGACGGGGCGATGAAAGGTGCGAGGCGGTCCCCACGCCTCTCACGCACATCGACACCGTCCATTTCTCACGCCGTCCCCAGCACGCCGCCAATCGCGCGTCTCAAGTCCTCCAGCCGAAAGGGCTTCTGGACGAACGCCGCGATCCCGTTGTCCTCGATGGATTCCGCGGAGTAACCACTCGCGATGATGACCGGGGTCTGGATTCCCAGCGCGCGCATGGCGGTCAGCGTTGCGCGGCCACTCTTGATGGGCATGGTCAGGTCCAGCAGCACGAGGTCGATGTCTCGCCCCGTCCGCTCCGTTAGCTGAATCAGTGCCTTGTCCCCATCACTCGCCTCACGGACATGCATGCCCATGACATCGAGCATCCGGGCCACCGCCCGGCGAACATCGGCGTCGTCGTCCACGACGAGAATGGTCCGGCCATCGAGTCCTCCAGGCATCACCGCCGTCTCAGTTGGTCGGCGTTCAACCGTTGGCGCGGACGTCTGGGGGAAGGCGACTACAAATCGGCTGCCGGTACCCGGGTGGCTCTCGACGGCGATCGCCCCCTTGTGCCGGCGGATCACACCCAGGGTCGACGACAGGCCCAGCCCCCGTCCTGTGCCTTTGGACGAGAAGAACGGGTCGAAGATCTGGCGCACCGTGTCCTCGTTCATGCCGACGCCATCGTCGGTGACTTCCAGGATGCAGAACTCACCCTCCGCAACATCCGGCCCGATGACCGAACGCGAGAGCCACTCGCGGCCGAGGAATGCTTGCCTCGTCTTCACGGAAACGGTCCCTCCGCGCCCGGTGGCCTCGACGGCATCCGAGGCGTTCGTCACGAGGTTGAGCGCGATTTGCCGAAGCTGCGTGACGTCTGCGGACACCCAGAAGCACTCGGGGCTCAGATCCATGTGCAGCGCGACCTGGCGCGATACCGAGACTCGGAGGAGGTCCTGGATCTCTCGAATAGCAGCAGAGAGGTCGATGGTCCGCACCTCGATCGCGCCACGGCCGGCATAGGTGAGCATCTGTCGGCAGAGCCCTGCCGCCTGATCCGAGGTGCGCACGATTGCGTCGACGTCCTCCTTCACCTCCGCGGACACGCCCGGCGTATACCCGATCAGCTCGGCCCGCCCGCGAATCGCCATCAGGAGGTTGTTGAAGTCGTGCGCGATGCCTCCTGCCATGACGCCCAGGCTCTCCAGCTTCTGCCCGTGGAGCAGTTGCGCCTGCAGGTGCTGTCGTTCTTCCTCCGCTCGGATCCGCTCCGTGACATCACGAAACGACCAGATGCCTCCGCGGCGCTCGTCGTCTTCCTGGAGCCGATCGACGTTGACTTCCCACACGCGCCCGTCCGCGAACGTGACCGACCCCTGGCGCGCGTCGGGCTGCGGCGCCGGCTCGAGAAGGTCGCGTGCCACCTGGTCGGGGAGCGACGCCGCGAGCGCACGGAGCGAAGGATCGACACTCATGTTGAGCACGGGCGGCGGAACGCGCTCGGGCCAGATCACACCGACCGACCGGTTGACATGCGTGACCGCCCCCGATGAGTCGGTCACCACAATGCCTTCGGTCGCACCGTCGAGGACGGCACGCAATCGCGCCTCGCCGGACTGGTGGGCGGCGCGTGCTCGCTCCATGCCGGCGACGAGGGCGGTCGAAATCAGCGTGGCGATCATCACCACGTTCGAGAAGAGCCAGGTGAGGATCAGCGTCTGGTTAGGCGTCCCCACCGCGAGTGGCCCCGAGTGACGTACCGCGGCGACCATCGCGAAGGAGGTGGCGATCAACCCGCCGATCGCGGCGCCGGCGATGCCCAGGCGCATCGCCGCCCAGAGCAAGAACGGAAAGGGAAGAAAGAACAGCCGGGACACGATCCCGTCGCCTGCGGCGAAGAATGGGATCCACGCCGTCAGCGCGACGGCGGACAACACGCCCACGATCTCCACGGGATGGCGCCTGACGAGTCCCGCGCGACTGCGGACGATGGTCAGCCCCACGGGGGTGATGACCAGGATGCCCATCGCGTGAGTGAGCCACCACAGCAGGACGATGCGAAGGAATGCCCCTTCCGGCACGCTGCCTGATAGCGAGAGGCATGAGACGCTGAGCACTGCGCCGATGGCGGCCGCGACCCCCGATCCCATGAAGATGAGCGACAGGATGTCCCTGACCCGCTCCATCGCGGCGTCGAAGCGAAGGCGCCGGAGAAAGAGCACGGTGAGTGCCACCTCGAGCCCATTGGCCGCGCCCGTGCCCACGATGAGGAGCGCCCCGGATCCTGCAAGCAGCGTTGCCAGCGCACCCCCGATGGCGGCGCCGGGCCAGACGGGGAAGGGTGCCAACAGACCCATCGTGACCGCGACGCCGCTCGACGCCCAGATGACGCGACGCAGCTCAACGCCGCCGGTTTCGCCAAGGGCGAGTGTGGCGTGGCCGATCAACGCATATGCCAGCGCGACCGCGACATTGGTCGCGAGAGGCCTGCTTCGAAGGAACGACATCGAGCGAGCGGACGTTCAGGGAAGACCGCGGGGAGGGTGCAAGATAAACGCCGCGTAGACCGGGGGAGAGCACGCGGTGTTACCTCGGCCTTTGGCGCATCTTTGTCCGTACTACCTTGACAAGGCGGGAACATGAAGCCCCAGGAGCTGCGAGAGCACATGAGCGCCACCTAAGTCAACGTGCGCCCTGGATTGGCGTTGATGGGGTTCGCACTTCCTCTTGTCCTCTGGGTTGGCGGCTCCCTTCGCGCTTCTTCGTGGCGATCGCGTACGTGTGCATCTTCCGAGCCTCCGATACGCTCACATTGATCGAAGAACAGAAGTCGGTCCAACGCTACAAGTCTGTTTACAGAATCCTTGGCGTAGCGATGATTCTGTCGCCGTTAGGTGCTCTGCTGCTGACACTCGTCTTACAGCCCGGCTCCGAGTCGAATTCGATGGTCTTCCTTGCCGAAGCGCTCGGGGTCGTCGTTTTTGGCATCTACTGGATCACGAAGGGGCGCGAGATCGCCAAATCAGACGCGGTGAACCTGGCGCTCGAGGGTAAGCTGGAAACACCTCCGGTTCACGCGGGTGACGTCGTCAAGGAAGTGCCGGTGAAGCGGGTCGCCTGAGGCAGCCAGTTCGTCTTCGGCACCTGGCGGCGGACCGTTCGGTCTGGTGTCACCGCTGTTGCGAAGGTATCCTCGCACGGCGCGACAGGTCCCGAGAGACACGGCCTTCATTGGCAACGCGGACCCAGCGCAAAATGATCGGTGCCACCACGCGAGGACCTCATGGTTGCGTATCGCATTTCGCTCCCGATCGCGGCGTTGCTCGCCTGCAGCTGCGGGCCAGCGCCGGCGCCGACCCGTTCCACCACAGAGGCGTCCGCGCCGTGGGCCCTCGACCCGGTGACCGCCGACACGACCGATGGGATTCGGATCCTGGTCCTCCACGACATGGAGGGCCTGTCGGGCCAGAGCGATCCGGCCACGTTCAACTTCGGGGATCCGCGATACCCCGAGGGTCAGCGTCTCCTCGTGGCCGACGTCAACGCGGTAGTCGAGGGGCTCTACGCCGGCGGAGCGACCGAGGTACGCGTGGTCGATGGTCATGGCAGTGGGAATCCAGAGCCGGATGTGCGGCGCGACTTGCTCGATCAACGGGCCACGCAGATCCTCCGCGACGAGAGCTTCGACGGGTACTTCGGTGTCCCCGAGTTCGAGCGATTCGACGGGGTGGCGGTGGTGGGAATGCACGCCAAGACAGGTTCGCGCGGCTTCGCTTCTCACACCTTCACCCTCGGCATTGGCATCGCGATCGACGGTCAGCTCATCACCGAAACCGAGCTGGTTGGTCTCTCCTGGGGACGCGTGGGAGTGCCGGTGATTTTCGGATCCGGCGACGATCGCCTCGCTGCGGATCTGGTCACCATGCCGTGGATCGAATTCACGACGGTGAAGCAGGCCCTAGCGGCCGACAGCGCCGCGCCTCGACCTGTCGAGGAGGCTCGAGCGGAGCTGACCGCCAAGGCCAAACTCGCGGTGGAGAACCTGAAAGCGGGGAAGGCGCGGTCGATGCGAGCCAATCTCCCGCTGCGTGTGGGCATGCGGGCCGTGCCACCGGCAAGCCTGGCGGCGCTCGATGGCCTCCCCGGTGTGCAGTACGCCGACAGCACCGCAACCTTCGCGGTCGATAGCCTCAAGCACGGATACGACGTCCTGCTGAAGCTGGTTGGACTTGCGACGCAGGGGTACGTCCGCACCCTCCGTCAGGTGATTGCCGAGCGGCCCGGCGCACCTGCGGTATTGGCCACCTACGGGGATCGGCTCGGCAAGACCTGGTTCGACTACGAGTCGGGTCGCTGGAAGCCCGACACGAGCCGAGCGCCGTCACCTGGGACGCCTCGCCAGTATCACGGCTACAGGTAGAGTCTGGCGTGGCGCGACATCCTGCCGTCGCGCCTAACGCCCCCATGGCCGCGTCAGGCCCGAGTTGGCGGCGCTCGATGCGCGCACGCATGGCAGAGCGACCTGGTCTCGATCGTCGAATCGGTCGCCCTTCCCGCGCGTACGCGGACACCTGCTTCCGCAGGTGATTCAAGGGGGGGGCACCAACGACACCAGGTTCCTGTTCCATCGCCGACGAGGCCGTTGCCTCGGGTGTCCGATGGTGTTGGACACCGTTGCGCAATGGGGCGTTCTGATGCAGCCTGGGTTTCTCACGCCACCGTCTTCCGCCGACCGATGATCATCGCACTTGCTTCCCCGCGCATCGCCTCGTCGATCGATGACGGACTCGAAAGGGTGCGGCGACTGATGGCCGACGCTGCACTGGCCAACGCGGAGATCGTGTGCTTTCCCGAAGCCTACCTCCCCGGCCTGCGGGGACAGGATTTTGAGGTTCCGCGCTTCGACCGGGAAGACGAGGAGCGTGTCCTTCGCACTGTCAGTCAGTGGGCGCGCGAGTATCGCATCGCCACCATCCTCGGCATCGAACACATCACCGAGCAAGGTCGACAGATCGCCGCCGTAGTGATCGATGCGGGAGGCGAGGTCCTTGGCGTCCAGACCAAGAACCAGCTCGATCCCACCGAGGAGCCTAACTACGTCCCCGGCGATACCCGTCGCCTCTTCGAAGTCAACGGCGTGAAGTTCGGCATCTCGATCTGCCACGAGGGCTGGCGCTATCCGGAGACCGTCCGATGGTCGGCCGTCCGCGGCGCGAAGATCGTCTTCCATCCGCAGCTCAGCGGGAGTGACCGCGAGGGTGTGCGCCTCACCACGTGGGGTGCGGCGGACAGCCCGTACTATGAGAAGGCGATGATGATGCGGAGCCGTGAGAACACGATCTGGTTCGCCAGCGTCAACTACGCCGTGCAGTTCCAGGAGTCGGCGACCACGCTCATCGCTCCCTCAGGCGAGTGCCGGGCGCACCTGCCCTACGGGGCCGAGGGTGTCCTGGTAGCGCAGATCGACGTCGCGGAGGCGACGGGGCTGCTCGCCGATCGCTTCGCGCCCGATCGCTATCGGGACGCGGGCTCATATGACCGGGTGCATCCTGATCGCAACGCGGGTCGTTAGGCGCGACGCCTCAGGAGCGCTGAACGCGCCGGCTGCTCGTGATCGGACCATTGGCTGTGGACGATCTACTTCAACAGCGTCCTCCTGGCGACCTTCGACGAACACGACCACATCATTCGCGGGTCACCCAAAGGGTTACCAATCATCCCGGCTGTTCAGAGGATTAACGCCGACGAGCAGGGGTTGGAAGAAGTGTGCATCACGACGCACCACGGGATCAAAACCGGCCTCGCGCAGAAGTCGGTCGAGCGCGGAGAGCTCCACGGCATAGTAGCGACTGCGGAACTCGTGCACGACAGGTACCTCCGTGCCGCATTGCTCGGTGAGCCGGAGCGACAGGTCGTATTGATCCCCGTCCCACCACCAAACTTGTTCGGCGGCGTAGTGACAATCGCCCTCCGTTCGCGTTCCATAGGGCCGACGATCGGGCGTACGACGTTCGATCGCCGCGTAATCACGCACCGAGATGAGCAAGGCACCGCCGGGGGCCAGAACGCGGCGGCACTCGATGAACGCGGTTCGAATCTCGTCGTCGGACAGCAAGTGTGGAACGGCATTGTCGCAGGCGAGGACGGCGGCGAATAGCTGAGGAAAGGCGTCTGAGAGGCGTCGAAGATCGGCGATTGCGAAGGTGGCATTGAGGCCGCGGCGTTCGGTCTCGGTTTGGGCGCGGGCGACGGCAGCCGGCGAGACATCGGAGCCAGTAACGTGGTAGCCGAGTTGGGCGAGACCGATCGTCTGCGTCCCGATGCCGCATGCCGCGTCGAGAATCGAGGCCGCCTGAGGAACACCAAATTCGTCGAGCACGGCAGCAAGGCCGCGGCTCTGGCGCGCAATACTCGCTTCCCAATCCGGATAGAGCAGATGGTAGTACGGCGCGAGCTGGTCGTAGAAAGCTTGCGTCATTTGAGAGAGTGTGTTGCTCGCTAACGCAGCTTCTGCTGCGAGCGGTTACATCATGGCGAGCGCGGCGAGCGTCCCTGGCCCCGCTCGGCAGCAGCAAGGACCGTTCGGGCGCGGCGCGACCCGTGTTGGAAAGCTACTCCGTGCGACATTCTGGTGACGGCGTGACGACCTCCACGCGTGGCTCTAGCAAGACCGTCCCGATGACGGTATGCTCCCATCGGCGCATCGGCCTCACAACGGCGGAACATTTCCGTGAGTGAGGCGGTCATCGCCGCAGGCGAGGTGAAGAGTTGAAGAGCGCAAAGCGCAACGAAGTTGGAAGGGTTGATACGCACAAAGCGCACAGACAACCGAAGTACGTTGGTGGAGGAACAATGCGTCTCATTCGAATCGCAATCGGCCTCGGTGTCACAGCGACATCCCTTTCGGCCCAGAGCGGGACACCGGCGCTGGAAGCCGCGCTCCAGGCGATGGGCGGGAAGGACCGTGTGCTCACCCTGCGCACGCTCATCCTGGAGGGAACGGGGACCAATCTCCAGTTCGGGCAGAACCACACGCCGTTCGCTGAGACGCAGTTCGAGGTGACGTCGTTCCGTCGCGTCTTCGACTTCCCGAGCCGCCGCTGGTTCCTCGACCAGACTCGCGTCCCGCGATTCACGACCGGCAACATGTCGCCTCAGCGGCAGCGCCAGGGGCTCGACGGCGCGCCTAACGGCATCGCCTACAACATCGGCGGTGGCCCGCCACCGGCGCCGGGGCAGCAGCCGCCATCGGTCATGTCCCTGGCCGGCGGAAACGCCGCCACGGAACGCATGGCCGAGTTCATCTACCACCCCGTGGGCTTCCTCAAGAGCGCGTACATGCCTAACGCGATGGTGACTGAAGAGGCGGCGCCGAACAACAGGAAGCTCGTCCGCCTCACCGCTGGGGCGTTTCAGTTCGCGATGCTGCTCGACGGGCGCACCAACCTTCCGCTGCGCATCGAGCGCGCCGTGTACCAGCCGATGTTGGGCGACGTGGGGCTGTGGACCGAGCTCGCCGACTGGCGCGACGTCTCGGGCGTGAAGCTGCCGATGCGCCTGACGCAGAGGTACGAGGATCTGTTCACCCTGGCCGATATCCGGCTGTCGAGTGCACAGGTCGATCAGGACGCCGGCAACATCGGCGTGACCGACAGCATCCGCGCGGTCGCCCAGCAGGCCGGGCAGCCCGCGGGGGCTCCGACTCCAGCGACACCCACAATCGTCGTCGACACGATCGCCCCCGGCGTATGGCGCATCGGCGGACAGTCGCATCACACGATCGCCATTGAGCAGTCGAACCAGGTCGTGCTTGTCGAGGCGCCCCAGAACGATGCGCGCACGCTTGCGGCGATCGCGAAAGCACGCGAGCTACGCCCGGGCAAGTCGCTCGGCCCGTTGATCAACACGCACCATCACTTCGATCATTCCGGTGGCATTCGCGCCGCGATCTCGCAGGGGCTCACGATCTACTCACACGAAGGAAACCGCGACTTCTACTCGAAGGTCGTCTATCCGCGGAAGCACACCTCGCAGCCGGACGCGCTCGAACGGACGCCGCAGCCGCTCAGGCTTCGCAACGTGGGCGACCGCGAGGTGCTGCGGGACAACATGCGGACGATCGAGATCCTCCACGTGCGGGGGAATCCGCATAACGGCAGCATGCTCGTCGCGTACCTGCCGGCTGAAAAGCTCCTGATCCAGGCGGACCTGTACAACCCGCCGGCGGCGGGTGCGGTGAACCCCGTGTTCCCGTTCGCATCGAACCTTCTGGAGGTGATCCAGCGTCGCAAGCTGGACGTCGAGCGGGTGGTCGGCATCCACGGCAATCCGGTGCCCTTCACCGAGTTCCAGGCCGCCGCCTCGCGCGCGCCCTCTCCACGCTAGGAGACGAGGGTCCTAAGCACCGAGGCCACGGGGTGTTCTCATCGAACGAAGCGACGAATCGCGTCGATCACCAGTTCCGGCTCACTGCCGTGAACCATGTGACCTGAATTGGCAGCTACGATGAATTGACCAGGCTCTACCCAGGCGCGTAGGCTGCGGAGTGCGAGCCGCGTACGACGCTTCACCGAAGCGCCGGGAATCAAACGGCAGCAGTATGGAACCGATTGACTCGAACACCGCGATCTCGTCGGCTCGCGATTGCGTGAGTCAGTCGGGTCGATGTAGATCATGCAGACGATATCGTTTGGATATGTTCCGCCGAAGTAGCGGTTCAGGGCCCCGCCCCACGGTGGCCGACCAGAACATACGGCGGCGCCGCGCCCAGCGTCGCAACAGC
>JBQTIW010000206.1:0-23955 GCA_052387735.1 Gemmatimonadaceae bacterium | reverse complement strand
CGCGCCGAGCGCCGAGACTTCGGCCACCGACAGGCCGATGTCCCAGAAGTCCATGTTGATGCCTGGCGAGTACTGGCGGTCGTTGAGGGGCAGGTAGGCGAACCAGCCGCCGTCCGGCGCCGCGCCGACCACGAAGCTCGCGTAGAGCAGGATGCCGCCTAGCAGGTATGTCCAGTAGCTCAGCGAGGTGAGACGCGGAAACGGCAGGTCGCGCGTGCCCAGCATCAGCGGCAGGAGGTAGTTGGCGATCGCCTCCAGGAACGGGATGACGAACAGGAACATCATCGTCGTTCCGTGCATGGTGAACAGCTGGTTGTATGTCGCCGCGTCGAGCCGAGTGTTCTCCGGCGTGCCTAACTGCACGCGCATCAGCAGCGCCTGGACGCCGCCGATGAGGAAGAAGGTGAACGCCGTGATCATGTAGCGGTGCGCTACGTTGATGTTGTTGATCTGGCGCAATGTCCCCAGCCATCCCCTCGGCTCGCGCCAGGTGCGCGCGAAGCCCTCGCGCTGTGCGTCCGTCACCACCGCGGCGTCGCGCATGCGCCGGTTACCGGAGAGCTTGCAGGTATCTCACCAGGCCGCGAAGCTCGTCGGGCGAGAGGGGCATCGCGGGCATCAGACTCCCCGGCTTCACGCGCTGCGGCTCCGCGATCCATGCCGCGAGATGTGCGGGGGTGTTCGGCAGCGTGCCGGCGGCGAGCGTCTGGCGGCTCGCGACGTGGGTGAGGTCCGGTCCGAGTTGTCCCTGCGCGCGCGTGCCGCGAATGGTGTGGCAGTACGCGCAATCGCGCCGCATAAAGACCTGTGCCCCGAACGCGGCAACCGAGTCGGCGGGGAGCGTTGCCGCGGCGCTCTCCCTGGCGCGCCAGGCCGCAAAGGCATCCGGTGATTCGGCGACGACCGCCAGGGCCATGTTGGTGTGCTGAACGCCGCAGAACTCCGCGCACTGGCCGCGTGACGTGCCGGCGCGGTCGGCCTGCAGCCACAAGTGGGTCGTCCGGCCCGGCACCAGGTCCATCTTGCCTTGCAGGTTGGGGATCCACAAACTGTGGATCACATCGGCGCTGCTGAGCCGCAACCGGACGCGTACCCCCACGGGGATGTGGATCTCGTTCGCGGTCGTGATCGTGTCCGACGGCGTCGCGCCGCGGTATCTGACCTCCCACCACCAGCGTCGTCCGACGACGTCGATGGCGACGGGCGCCGGTCCATCGTCGTGCAGGGAACGCATGGTGCGCAGGGTGAAGACAAACACGGCGGAGAGGATGACGGCCGGCACGACCAGGCCACCGACTACGACCCACCGGACGTCTCCAGGGCCTGCCTCACGAGGGGCGACATCCTTCCGCCGATGCCAGATCGCCATGACCAGCAGGATCAGCAGCGTGGCGTACACGCCGGCGCCGATCGCCAGCAGCCGCCACCAGAGCTCGGCGATGGCGGCGGCGGCTGGACCGCGGACGTCGAGCATCGACTGTACGCCGGAACACCCGGCCAGCGAACAGGCGAGGCCTGCGGCGAGGCGAGCGCGAAGGGCGCTGCGGGCGAGTCCTGCTCGATCGTCGCGCACGAGGGAGGGTGCCATTGTCTTCCACGGCCCGCGAGCGAGCGCGCCGCGGGACTGCCTAACGCGGTCTGGCGGCGGGATAGGAGTGCCTCCAGTCTAGGCGTGCTCGTGTCGCACGCGCCATTGTCCCCTGGGAGTAGCGAGCCGTGGTCCCGCGGGCCAATGACCCGAAAGTTTCCAACACGCGCGCGACTTTACTCCGCCTGCGGGGTACAGCCCGTTCCTCCGCACCATGTGACCCGCACTCCTTCAGGAGCACCCACCCATGGCAAACACAGCAGTGTTTGGCCTCTACGCGACGCGGGCTGACGTCGAAGAGGCCATCGAGCAACTGAGGCTCGAGGGCTTTCGCAATGCCGACATCTCCGTGCTGATGCCGGACAATCAGGGCACCAAGGACCTCGCGCACGAGAAGGCCACGAAGGCGCCCGAAGGCATCGCGGCCGGGGCAACGTCTGGTGCCGTACTCGGCGGAACGCTCGGCTGGCTCGTCGGCATCGGGGCCCTCGCCATCCCCGGCCTCGGCCCGTTCGTTGCCGCCGGCCCGATCATGGCCGCGTTAGGCGGTGTGGGCGTGGGCGCGACGGTCGGCGGGCTGACCGGCGCGCTCGTCGGCATCGGGATTCCCGAGTACGAGGCCAAGCGGTACGAGGGTCGGATCAAGGGCGGGAACATCCTCGTGTCCGTGCACTCCGACAACAGCGATTGGACCGACAAGGCCAAACGCATCCTGCGGGGAACCGGCGCCGCGGACGTCGCCGCAGCGAGCGAGGCCAAGGGAGACTTTGCGAACAGCGAGCGACCGCACACACGCGCCGCGGACTCGCGCGTCGATCGGCCGGGGATCCCACGGGAGGAACCGCGCGCGGAGCTGTAGTCGCTGCGCACGGGCGCACGGGCGGACGGCGCGTGGGCGCATAGGCGCATGGGCGCATGGGCGCATGGGCGCATGGGCGCATGGCGCGTACAATGAACCCGTTGTGGCCTGTGCGTCCGTGCGCTATCGACCTGGTTCCTTGATCGCGACGAAGACGTCCCGATCCCAGGGATCCGTGACCACACGCGCAGGCAGTCCGGCGGCTGCGAGCCATGCCAGCCACTCGGTTCTCGAGAACATCCCCTCGATATGGCGGTCGAGCTGAACGCGCGATGAGCCGTCGGATTCGCGCAAGACGATCGCATAGAGGGTCTCGAACTGCGTGTCCGCTGCGTCCGGATCCCAGGTCCACTCGAGATACCGCAAGGCGCGGCCGTCGGGTCCGTCGTGACCGCCGCTCACGGTCTCCGGATTAAAGGTCTCGCGCACGCAGTCGGGGGCGATCACTACGGTACCACCGGTGCGACAATGGACCGCGGCGGTCGCCAGTGTCTGTTGGAGCTCGGCGGCCTCCGTGATGTACATGATGGCGTCGTGGATCAGCACCGCATCAAACTCGCGGCCCAACCTCAGCGTGCGCATATCGCCTTCGTTGTGTTCGACGTCCGGGTTCAACCCGCGACTTACCTCCAGCATCTCGCGCGAGCGGTCGCTCAGGGTCAGCCGGAAATGTGGGCGTAGATGTGAGGCAAGGTTGCCCCCACCAGAGCCCAGCTCGAGTAGCGTTGGCGGCGAGCCGTCCGCGGCACTTTCGATCAGACCACGGAAGTAGTCCGCTTCCTCGGCGTAGTCTGCCGGAGCGGAGAGCAGCGGCCACCACGAGGCGAGGTCCGAGTACATGTGCATGGTCATCATTCCGTGATATCGTCAGAGGACGCGGGGATGCACGGCCGACTGGACGCCGTCACCCACCGAGATCGCCCCGCAGCACGCGTGCGCAGGGAAACATCCCAGCGCGCTGCAAGGTCGCCCGCGACGCAATGTTGTCCGCGTCGCACCGCGCTGCCGGAATGCACCCCATCTCATAGCACATTCGCTTGAGCTCCTGCACGAGCCAGCCACCGATGCCGCGCCGCCGGTGCGGTTCGGCCACCTCCATGTAGATGTCGCCGTACGGGACGTTGTAATGAAACATGAGTCCGCCGGTGGCAACGACGTCTCCCTCGAGCTCGACCCGCCAGTCGCCCTCCGGCTCGCGCGTATGCGGAAAGAGGCGCTTGCGCTCCGCCTTCGTTGTCCGCCCGAACGTACCCCCCGGCAGCGTCAGATGCGTCGTGACCGCGTCCACGAACAGGATGCGATCGCTCGTGATGTTCGTGGCACAATCGTACAGCATGAGCGTGAGGAGCCGGTCGTTCGTCTGGCCCTCGATTGCTTTCGCCTGACTAACGATGGCCAGCTCGTGGAACATCTGTAACGCCCTGCCGCGATGGGTGGGCAGGACGTAGAACTCGATGATCAGATCCCTGGGCTCGTTCCGTACTCCCGCTACCGACCCGTACCCGACCGCCGTGCCGTTCAGCCGAATGAGGTACGAATCGGTGAACCCGCGCTGGTGGTACGAGTCGTGGATGATCTGGCAGCGTAGCTCATGACGATACAGGTCCCGAAAGGGCCGGATCTCGTCGAGCGGAACGCGTGATACGTCAATGGGCATGGTGTTCGTCTCCGGTCCACACTGGGACCTCACGTCCCGGCCGCTCAGACTCTTTGCCAAGGACGAGCTTGTCAATATGCCAGCGGCGAGGTTCGCTTCTTGCACGGCACTCGAGTTCTCCGCAGCTGTACCGTTGCCGATGCGTTTCTGCGTGACCGGCCAGCATCAGTAAGCTGCAGCGTTCTGAACGCCACGGATCGCCCACTGCGCCTCGCGGCCAACAGGCCCTTCGACGAACACACGAACATGAACTCTCGCACCTGGCGTGCTGCGCTTTTGGCGGCCGCATTCGCCATTCTCTCCTGCTCCGCCGAAGGCTCGCTGAATCCCGTCGATGGAGCCGAGTCGCGCCTGGAGGTCTCGGCGGCACTCAGCAGCGTGCGCATCAGCGAGTTCCATTACGACAACACCGGCACGGACGCCGACGAGACGATCGAGGTCTCGGGGCCGGCCGGTACTGACCTGACGGGCTGGCAGCTCGTCCTCTACAACGGCAATGGCGGGGCCGCATACGATACGAAGACGCTGAGCGGGGCGATCCCGGCCACCTGTTCTCCGCGCGGCGTCGTGTTGCAGACGTACCCCTCCAACGGCATCCAGAACGGGAGCCCGGATGGCATCGCGCTCGTCGACGCCCTCGGCGCGGTCGTCGAGTTCCTTTCATACGAAGGGGTGATGACCGCGGTGGGAGGGCCGGCCAATGGACTGACGTCCACCGACGTGGGCGTCAGCGAGAACGGTACCGAGCCACCCGGACAGTCGTTGCAACGCGATGGCTCCGGAACCTGGAGTGCGCCGGCCACGAGTACGTTCGGCGCCTGTAACGACGACGGCACGCCACCGCCTCCACCCGTCGTGACGAGTGTGACCGTGTCACCGGCGACCGCGACGATCGGCGTGGGCGCGACGCAGCAGTTCAGCGCCACGGCGTTCGACGCATCGAATCAACCGATTTCCGGCGTCGTGTTCACCTGGTCCAGCGCGAACGTCGCGGCCGCAACCGTCAGCTCGAACGGTCTCGCCACGGGTGTGGCGGCGGGATCGGCACAGATCACCGCGACGGCGCCTAACGCGGTGGCCGGCAGCGCCACGCTGACCGTGACCTCGGCACCGCCGCCGGGACTCCCGGACACGCGCATCTCCGAGGTCCACTACGATAACCTCGGCACCGATACCGGTGAGGCCATTGAGATCGAGGGTTCAGCCGGAACCGATCTCACCGGGTGGCAGCTCGTCCTCTACAACGGGAGTGGTGGCGCACCATACAACACCCAGTCGCTCGCCGGGGCGATCGCGAACTCCTGCAGCGGACGCGGAGTGATTGCGGTCAACTATCCGCAGGACGGCCTGCAGAACGGCAGCCCGGACGGCATGGCGCTCGTGAACGCCGGCGGGACCGTGGTCGAGTTTCTCTCCTACGAAGGATCGTTCACCGCGGTCGGCGGTCCGGCCAATGGGATGGTGTCCACGGACATCGGTGTTGCCGAGTCGTCGTCACCCATCGGCCAATCGCTGCAACGCGATGGCACCGGGGCGTGGAGCGGGCCCGCGGCGGCGAGCATCGGCGCCTGCAACGGATCGCCGCCGCCGCCGGTCGGCAACAGCATCACGTTCACGGGGCGCACCGCGAGTGACCCCGCGCTCCCCGTCGGCTTCGAGGACCAGCTGTTCGCCATCGTGCGCGACGCGAACGGCAATGTCGTCGTCACCACGATCACCTGGACGTCCGAGACCCCGGCGCTGGCGAGCATCGACGCCGATGGTGTCGTGGCCGCGCTCGGTGCGGGAACGGCCATCCTGCGCGCCACCGCGGCCGATGGCTTCACGACCGCGACCGTCTCGCTGGCCACGCGCATCGCCAGCGCAAGCCCCACGGCGGTGTACGCAGGCAACGCGGAGTTTGGTGAGCCGGCAGATGCCGACGCCAGCGACGACTTCATCCTCCGGCATGCCCAGTTCACCACCTCGTACAACCGCAACCGGGGGACGCCGAACTGGGTGAGCTACGACCTCGAGGCTACGCACTTTGGCGTCGAGGATCGGTGCGACTGTTTCACCTTCGATCCGGCGCTCCCGGCCTCGTTCACGCGTCTGACCACCGCCAACTATACCGGCGCCGGGACGTTCCACGGCTACGGGATCGACCGCGGCCATTTGGCGCGGTCGTTTGATCGGACCTCGGGGAGCCTGGACAACGCGTTCACGTTCTATTTCAGCAACATCATCCCGCAGGCGGCGGACCAGAACCAGGGACCTTGGGCCGCGATGGAGACCTTTCTGGGCGACATGGCGCGCTTCCAGAACAAGGAGGTCTACATCATCGCCGGCGTCGCGGGGACCAAGGGTACGGTCAAAAACGAGGGCAAGATCGTGATCCCGGCGAGCACCTGGAAGGTTGCCGTGGTCATGCCGCGCGACCAGGGACTGGCCAACGTGCTGACGCCCCAGGACGCACAGGTGATCGCGGCGATCATGCCTAACGACCCGGGCGTGCGCAACGTGGACTGGAACACGTACCGCACGACGGTGGACGCGGTCGAGGCCCTGAGCGGCTACAACCTGCTGGCGCTGCTCCCCGACCAGATCGAGATCGCCCTCGAGAGCAACACCAGCGCACCCGTGGCAGTGGTCAACGGTCCGTTTACCGGGAATGAAGGGGCGAGCGTATCCATGACGGCCGCGGGGTCGACGGATCCCGATGGACATGCGCTGACCTACCAGTGGGACTTTGGCGACGCCAGCACCGGTGCCGGACTCTCCACCACCCATACCTACGCGCAGGACGGGCTCTACACGGTCCGGCTGACGGTGACCGACGTTCTTGGCCTCGCGAACACGGTCACGACGACAGCCACCATCTCGAACGTGGCACCCGCGATCGGTGCGCTGAGCGACGCGACGCTCATTCGTGGCGAGACCTATACGGCGAGTGGTTCCTTCACGGATCCCGGTGCTGATGCATGGACCGCGACGGTCGACTACGGCGCCGGCGCCGGAGCCATCCCGCTGACGCTCACGGGGAAGACGTTTACGGTGGGACACACGTACGCCCAGGCGGGCACGTTCACGACGACCGTTCGCATCGCGGACGATGACGCGACGTCGACGGCAACCGTGACGATCACGGTTCTCACGCCCTCCCAGGCCGTGGTGCGCGCGATCGCCCTCGTGGACGGTCTTGTGGCAGCAGGGAAGCTCAAACCGGGGCCCGCGCTCGCCCTCGAGACGCAGCTCGACATTGCCAGGAGACTCCTCGACCTCGGCAAGGAGCAGCTCGCGGTTGCCCCGTTGTTGCTCGTACGGGCACAGGTTGACCTACTCGTCAGTCAAGGACGGCTCAGCGCCGCGGATGCCGCGCCGCTCCGTGCATTGCTCGATCGCATCATCCGGTCGATCTCTGCGCCGTAGGCGTGGCCTGCTGCAGCGTCTTCCGTCCACGGGTGGATTGAGGACCTTGCACCAACCAGCGCGGTGTGGCTCGGGGCTCCTTCCTCGCCTACGGCCGATCGCCTCCGTGCCGCGACCGCTCTCCGTGCGGCATCTCGCGTACGTGCTCTCGCAGGAGGTCGCGGCCAAAATCACGCGCGAAGTCACGCCAGACCGAGTGAATGTGGTTGGCGTTGTTCTGCGTGTTGTCATACTCGATCAGGAGCGTCGGCCCCTGGACTCGATAGTAGTGGGGACCGCCTCGCTCGAGCGTTCCCGCCCAGGCAAAGTTGAGTTTGTCGAGCCCCGCCTCGCGCAGGCGCGCCAGCCGCTGCGCGGCGATGTCGTCCGCCATCAGCGACGTATAGGCCTCGACCAGCTTCTGCAACAGGGCGCGCTGATCAGCGGACAGCTCGGAGGCCGGGATCCCCGCGGGTGTGAGCGGGTCGATCGGCAGCCTGGTCGAGGTGATGATGTCCGGGGGGGCCGTGTCGCTCACCACGGCTTTCGCGCGCTGTGACGCGTCCAGCGCCATGACCACGGCACGGCCGGCGTCCTCGGGCACGGCCAGGACGCGCTGGCCTTTCATCGGACCATCGCGCACTTCGGCGGGATTCGAACCGAGAAATGCCGGGGAGCTGACGACCGAAGAGCCGCGCACGATCGTGAAGTGCAGCGACAGGTGATGCCCCTCGAATCGCCACCCCCAGGTGCCTTCTGCGCTGGGGTTCCCGAAGATCGAGACATAGTACTCCTCGTGGTCGCGCGCCATTCGCCCGCTTCGCTCCAGCGCGCGCAGCACCTGTTCGAGCTCCATGATCGCCGTCGCGGTCATGTACCCACGCTGGCTGAGACCGGTCCGGAGCAGGGCGTGTACTGTGGCTCGTTGGTCCGTGCTCAGTTCCTTGAGCGTCACGCCTTTGCGCGGAAACGTTTCCGGAGGAATGAAGTGCCAGCGCATCCGCTCGTCGGAGTCGAACGCAAAGGTGGCCCGCGTGCGTTGGTCGACGGTGAGAGCACCGAGGAATCGGCTCGCCGCGTCCGCCATCGCGGTGGCGGCCCACCGGGAGGCAACCTTCAGCCCAAGTGCCGAACTGGCGAACAAGCCGAGGAGCAGTGCGACGCGAGCGGTGCGCGAGCTGAACATGGGGACCTCCGGCAAGTGGGCATCCCGTCGCCGCCAAAAGTACTGCCAGCCACCTGATTTCGCGCGCCCAAACCGAGACCCAACGCGGCCCACCCCGCCGGCCCGTTCCCCGTTTACCCGCTTACCCGCTTAGCCGCCTAGCCGCTTGCCGTATCCCTCGTTGACTTATGGGTCGTTGCGTCGTATACCTATGTGAACAAGGGGTCCACTGTCATGGTCCGACCCAGGCCTCCGCGATGCCCGGATCCGACGTCTTCACCGGTACGCTCGATCTTCTGATTCTCAAGGCCCTCACGTGGGGCCCCAGCCACGGGTACGCGATCGGACGGTGGATTCGCGAAACGACCCGGCAGGCCCTGGTGATCCAGGAAGGTGCGCTCTATCCGGCCCTGCATCGCCTGGAGCGAAAGGGGTTCGTGTCCGAGGAGTGGGGTGAGAGCGAGTCCGGGCGCCAGGCGAAGTACTACAAGCTCACCGCCAGGGGACGCTCGCAGCTCCGTACCGAGACGACGCGCTGGCAGTCGTACGCCGACGCAGTGGCCCGAGCCCTTTCCGTCGTATGAAGAAGACCTTTCGGCTGTCCGACGCGCGCCCCGATGCGCCGCGTGACGTGCACGACGAGATCGAGTTTCACCTCGCGATGCGAACGCGGGAGTTCATCGAGCAGGGCCTGGCACCCGACGATGCGCGGCGAGCGGCGCGGGCGTCGTTCGGCGATGTCGACACCATCGAGTCCGCGCTTCGCGATGATCGCGACGAGCGGCAGCGCCGCGTGCGGCGTCGTGAATGGTGGGGCAGCATCTGGCAGGACGTGCGGCTCTCGTTTCGCGCGTTGCGGCGCCGGCCTCTGTTTGCCCTGAGTACGATCTCGGCACTGGCGGTCGGTATCGGGGCCGCCGGCGCGGTCTTCGCCGTGATCAACGGTGTGTTGCTGCGCCCGCTTCCATACGGGGCACCCGACCGCCTGGCGATGCTCTGGCTCCAGGCGCCGGCGAACATGGGCGGCGGACAATGGCCGCTGTCGGCCGGATTCTATGACCAGATCCGTCGCGAGAACCGCAGCTTTGCTTCCCTGGCCGCGCTCCGGTCGTGGCCCGGGACGTTAGGCGACTTCGAGGTGACCGAGCGCGTGAGCGGCGCTCGGGTGACGCCGTCGCTCTTTCCCACGCTCGGCGTCGGCGCAATGCTCGGCCGGACGTTCACCGAGGCCGAGGGACAAGCGGGTGGGCCACGCGTTGCAATCCTTGCCCATGCCCTCTGGCAACGTCGCTTCGGCGCAGATCCCGCGGTGATCGGACGTGCCATCACCTTGAGCGGTGCGTCGTTCGAGGTCGTGGGGGTCATGCCGCCCGACTTTTCGTTCCCCCGTGGTGCGGAGCTGATGCGCGGCCTGCAGTTCGCGCCGAACACTGAAGTGTGGACCCCCCTCGTTTTCTCCGAGCAGGATCTGCAGAACTACGGAACGCAGAATCTGGCCGCCGTCGGGCGGCTTGCCGTCGGCACGACGCCGGCACAGGCGCATGACGACGTCGATGCGCTCGTTGCAGCGACGCTCGAGGCCGCGGGGTCGCAGCTCGAGGTCGGGAACGAGGTGGTCCTGCTCAGGGACCAGGCGGCGCGGCCCGTGCAGCGAGGCCTGCTGCTTCTCCTGGGCGCCGTCGTGGTGGTCCTGCTCATCGCCTGTGCCAACGTCGCCGCCCTGCTCAGCGCGCGCGTCAACGAGCGCCGTCGCGAGCTCGCCGTGCGCATGGCGTTAGGTGCGCGGCAGTCGCGCGTCGGCCGACAGCTCCTCACCGAGATGCTGGTGCTGGCGACCGTGGGCGGCGTGCTGGGAACGCTGTTCACGTTGGGAGGGACGCGCCTGCTGCTGACCCTCGCTCCGAGTGACTTGCCGCGCACGGATGACATCTCGGTCGGCCTGCCGGTGATCGCCGCGATCGCCGTCGTCGCGCTCCTCTGCGGGCTCGCGTTCGGCACGATCGCCGTGCGGCGCGTTCGGGCGAGCGACGCGGCCGACGCGCTGCGCACCTCCACGCGATCTTCCGACTCACGCGGCGTTCGCACCGGACGACGAATCCTCGTGACGGCACAGGTAGCGCTCTCGGTACTGCTTCTCGTCGGCGCCGGGCTGTTGCTCCGGAGTTTTGGTCGGCTACAGGATGTCCGTCCCGGCTTCGTCGCCTCGGACGCCGTTACCGGCGAGGTCAACATGCCGATTGCCGGCGCGTTCGATATCCAGCGGGACTCACCCGGTTGGGCGCGCTTCTTCGAAGCCTTCGTCTCGCGCGTCGCCCAGCTCCCCGGTGTCGTGGCGGCGGGAGCGGCGAGCGCCATTCCGCTCACCGGTTCGGCGGAAGGGAGCTCGTTCGTCATCGTCGGGCGCGAGCCGGAACGGGGTGAGGACGCGCCGCGCACTGCCTATGTCGTGGCGCAGGGTGACTACTTCCGCGCCGCCGGCATCGCGCTGCTACAGGGTCGGGCCTTCGAGGCACGCGACGTGTCCGATGCACCACGTGTCGTCATCATCAGCAAGGCCCTGGCCGACCGGAATTTCAAGAACGAGAATCCCATCGGTCGTCAGATCAGGGCGGGCTTCGAGTTCACTCCCGATGGAGGACCGCGTGAGATCATCGGCGTGGTCGACGACGTGAAGCTCGGCTCGCTCGACGGCGAGACCGGGCCAACCATGTACGTGCCCGAATCGCAGATGCCCTATCCGGGCCTCAACCTGGTCGTGCGCACGAGCGAGGCGCCGGAGAGGATTCTCCCCAGCGTCCGCCGCGAGTTGCGTGCGGTGAATCCCGCCGTCGCGCTGAGCGACGTGCGGACACTCGAGGATGTGTTGCGGCAGTCGCTCGCCCGGCAGCGTTTCACGCTCACACTGATCGTGTCCTTCGCCACGGCGGCGCTGTTGCTGGCGGTGCTCGGCCTGTACGGGGTCATCGCCATGAGCGTCCAGGCACGCCGGCACGAACTCGGGGTCCGTCTCGCGTTAGGTGCGCGTCCGGCATCGCTCGTCAGGCTGGTGTTGCGGGAGGGCATGCAGTTGACCGGTGCCGGCGTCGTCCTCGGTCTCGTTGGTGCGTTCGCCGTCGCCGGCGCGTTGCGTGCGTTGCTGTACGGCGTGAGCGAACGCGATGTCGGGGTGTTCTCGGTCGCAGCGCTCGTCGTCATCGGGGTCGCATTGGTCGCGTCATGGGTCCCGGCGCGGCGGGCCTCGCGCGGAAACCCGACGGAGGCGTTGCGCGTCGACTGAGCCGCTCGCGCCGGGAGGTGGCCGCCGACAGCGGCGAGAGGGCGTCTGCCATGCGCGTCGAGTGACGAGTACGATGGACAGACTCGTAGCCTGCCGGACGTACGTCAGCGCGCCTGGTCCCGACGACGGAGGTCGTGGATCGGCGCCCAGCGTCCGTGGCCTCTCGCCTCTCGCCTATCCCCCACACCCCGGCAGCCGAAATGCCCCGATCCGCGTGGAGTAGGTCGACGCGCCCCTCTTCAGGTAGTCCCCCACATACCAGATCGTGCAGTCGTCGCCGGGGTCGATCGCTGTCTGCGTGTAGTCCTCCCATCGCATCGTGCCGGTCTGCGCCGCCTCGCCTTCGACGAGCACCGTCTCGCGCAGGGTCAGCACTCCCTTGGGGTCGTCGGACAGGCGCGCCGCGAACCGCTGGCCGGGAAAGTGTGGCGTGCCGCCGAACGAGTATCCGATGCCGATTCCCCCGCGTGCATCGATGGCCGGACTCGCCATCCAGCGATACAAACTGTCAGGAGCATACGTGCCCTGCTGATACAGGGTGACATCGCGGCGCCGGTCGAGGCGGAACTCGTACCACCGTACGCCGCCGCCACCGGCGCTCGTGTTCACCGAATGAACCGCCACGATCGATTCGCGGGTGCCGATGCGCCGGTAGACGAGTCGAGCCATGATCTTGTCACCCTGTGCATCCAGACGGCGTTCGACGTCCGGCTGGGGCACACAGTTCGTGAGCTGACCATCACACAGGTAGTGATAGGGGGCGACGGCAACCTTCACCGGACCCTCGAGTCTCGTCTTCGACGAATCGGCCCAGTTCACGTGGAACTTCCACGCATAGATGGCGTCATCGGCCATGATGTGCTTCAGCTGCGTCCCACCGGCGGCCATCATGATGTTCGGCGATCCGGGTGGCGGGAGCTGCGTGCCATCGAGATCGGCATTGTTGAGGAAGTTGACGTCGTCGACGATGAGGCACTGTTCGGTCGCATCCTCGCCCCGGAGCATGCGCGAGCGATCCACGACGCAGGCATGCTTCTGGATCACGTCGTCGCCGGTACTCGTCGGGACGTAGTACCCATCTGGCCACAGGGCCGGTCGCGGGTAGTCCGGGAACAGCGGTCGGACGAACTCGTATCTATAGTATGGGCCAAACGGATCCGGCCCCGTGCTGAGCGCGTAGCACATGGCGTACGAACCCGAGTCGCGCGGGACCTGTCGTGCGGTGACCGGCTGCGCGCCAGCCTGCGGCGGAGGGGCCGGAGGCGGTTCGGAGAGCCGCTCGGCGGCGCCGGGCTGACCCGTCCGTCCTCTCACGCTGCGGCGAGCCGGCTCCCCGGCCTTCCCCGGCGCCGGTTCGTCCTGCCTAACGGGGACGCGAGAAAAGATCGGCATCACGATCAGCCAACGATCGGCCAGCTGATCGTATCGCACGACCGCATCTCCATTGTTCCGGGCCTCGCACGGCCCCCCAAACCCCCGAAAGACGTTGCGCGTCTCGACTGCGCCATACAGGACCTTGCCTGTCGTATCGAACTGCCGCCCCTTCTTGGTGAAGATCGCCATCCTCGAGTTGACGATCGGTACGATGTGATCGGGGCCAACGGCCAGTGTGTTGTCCGAGGGATTGCGGAGCGGGACACTGCCCTGCGGACCGGAGAATCCCACCCCCAGCCCATCGAAACTGGCGACGAGTCGAGCGGAGGGTCTGGTTCCCTGTGCCGTCTGTTCAATGGCCGCGGACCGGGGCGGGACTCCTGGCATCTCCACCGCCGCGCCTCGCTGATCCGCGCCGCCATCGGGGGTCAGTGCGCGTGACCGCACCGTCGGCGGTCCCGGATCGGCGGACACGAGCGGGAGCGCCATCAAAGACTCCGACACGTCATGCGCCGTCGCCCGCCTAACGGTGAGCCTGGCATCAGGGCGAACCGTCTCTGCGCGCCGCCGGCCGTCATCGCGCACGAGGGCAAGCATTGCCACCACCACGGCCAGGCTGAGGGCCGCGGCCACGGTCGGTCGTGTTCTCGATGTGAACATCGTGCGTGCGGTCGGTGAGGGCGGACGCTCAGGGATAACGGCGCGCGATCAGGAGACCGGCAACCGCCGGTATCAGAAAAATGACGAGGAAGATCGGGAGCTCTTCGCGAACAGAGTAGCCGGCACGGCTCACCCCGATCCACATGTTCACTGCAGCAACGGCGAACCAGACTGGGATGAACACTTTGGCCGGTGTGCCCGCACGCAGGACACCACCGGTTCCGAGCAGGTGAGGCACAGCCACGAACGCCGCCAGGAGGACGAACCCGGCCACGATGATGATCGCCGTTCGCATTGGTCGCTCCGGGTGGACTGCAGAAGGCGCGAATATGCGATCCCGCGTGCGAGCCCGGGAGAGCGCCGGCCGCTCCTACCTTTCCGCAGGAGCGTTGCGGCTGTTCCTGTCGGGCGGTGTGGCGCGTCGCTCAGCGCGAGTACGCGAGCACGGCGTCCGGCGGCCCGACCTTGCGGAGCAACTCCCGGAATCGCGGCGAAGACCGCAACACATCGAGTGCCGGCTCGCGACCGAGCAACGGCATCCATCCCACGCGCTCGTTATAGGCCCGTTCGAGGTAGTCGAGCGCCGTGCCCTCCTCGCCCAGGTGAGCGTAGGCGAACGACATTCCCATCGGCCAGATGAATTCGGTCTCCTCACGCCGTCGCAGGTCGGCCAGGATGGAACGCGCCTCGGCATGCTCATCGCCGACAGCAAGTCCGTAGGCCAGCATAACGAGATACAGGGACGTGCCGTCGGCCAGTCTGACCGCGTCGCGGAACGCGGCGATCGCCTCGCTCGGAAAGCCACCCTGTGCGCACACGAGACCGTGCGAAAAGGCACCGTAGGCCGAGGACGGGTCGATCTGACGCAGGCTGCGGCCCTCTCTGACCGCGTCCTCGAATCGACGGGCCAGGTAGAGCAGCCAGGTTGTGTTTCCACGCACGACCATCGCGCTCGGATCGAGCTGAGACGCCAGCTCGCGCTGTACCATCGCTTCGTCCAGTCTCCCGATGGCGCAGAGATGGACCGCGTAGTAGAGCCGGATGGTCGCCGAGCTCGGGTTGAGATCGACGGCCCGCTCCAGTTCTGCGTGTGCCTTCTCCCACTCGTGCGCATACCACTCGTGGTACACGCCGAGTGTGACATGCGCTTCCGCGCTGTCGGGGTCGAGCTCGAGGGCCCGGGTCGCCAGCTGAAACACATCCCGGCAGACCTCGTGCGGGCGGACGCCCCAATAGCCCATGCCGAGGTACATCTTCGCCTCGGCCAGCGACGCGTACGCACGCGCGAACCGGGGATCGCGATCGATGGCCTGCTGGAAATAGGCGAGCGCCTTCAGGAAGTCCTCGGGCGTCACCTTGTTGTAGTGATGCCGACCAAGCAGGAAGAGATTGTAGGCTTCGAGATCATCGGTGGGTTTCTTCGCCAGCCGCGCCCGGTCGGTGGGACTGCAACGCTCGTTGAGGGTCGATGCGATCTGCTCCGCGACCTCGCCCTGGATCGCAAAGATGTCGGTCATCTCCCGGTCGTACGTCTCGGCCCAGATGTGTTCGTCAGTTTGGGCATCGATCAACTGGGCGACAATGCGCAGTTTGGTGCCGGCGCGCCGTACGCTGCCTTCCATCACGTGCGATACGCCGAGCTCGCGCCCGATCTCGCGCACGCTGGCCGGCCGGTGCTTGAAGCGCATCGTCGACGTGCGCGACATCACCCGGAAGCCGCGGATCTTCGACAGCTGCGCGATGATGTCCTCGGTGATGCCATCGGAGAAATACTCGTTCTCGGCGTCGGCGCTCATGTTCTCGAACGGCAGGACGGCGAGAAAGCACTGCCGGTGCGCGGGCCGGTGGCCATGGCCGGATGGCGTGGGCGCCGACCCGATGGGACCGGCCACGTGCACCGCGGAGGATTCATCGAGCGCCGTGGCAAATTCCGCGGCCGTGGCAAATCGACGCGACGGATCCTTCGACAATGCCTTCGTGACCACACGTTCGACCCACACCGGCACGTCGGCACGTGAGGCGCGCACGTCGGGCACAGGATCGGTCGAGTGCCGCATGAGGATGGCCTGCGCGCTCATGCCGGTGAAGGGTGGACTGCCGGTGAGCATCTCGTAGAGCACACAGGCCAGCGCGTAGATGTCGCTCCGTCCGTCGAGCTCGCGCTCGCCACTTCCCTGTTCCGGGCTCATGTACGCGGGCGTGCCGATGGCGATCCCCAGCGTGGTGAGCGCCGCGCTCCTGGACGCCTCCTTGATCGCGCGGGCGATGCCGAAGTCCGTGACCAGCGCGTGGCCATCATGCCCGAGGATGTTGTCGGGCTTCATGTCGCGATGCACGATGCCGCGCCGGTGGGCGTAGTCGAGGGCGCCGGCCACTTCGCGCGTCAGTCTCACCGCTTCGTCAACGGGCAGTCGCCAATCGCGCACGAGTCGCGCGCGGAGTGACTCCCCTTCGACATACGGCATCGTGTAGTACAGGATGCCGCCGGTCTGGCCGGCGCTGAGGAGCGGAATGATGTGCGGATGCAGCAGCGACGCGGCGAGCTGAATCTCGCGACGGAAGCGCTCCTGGCTCACCGACGCCGCCATCTCGGGCGGGAGCACCTTCACCACGATGCGCCGGCCGAGCGCGGGGTCGTGCGCGACGAAGACCCTGCTCATTCCTCCGCCGCCGAGCTCGCGCTCGAGGACGTAGACGTCGCCCAACGAATCCTGCAGCTGCTCGCGTAACTCCGTACCCACGTGGGATCTCCGGTGCGCACCCCGGAATGGGGACTCCGTCCAACTTAGCGCGCCATGTGCCGCATGGTCATCCCGCCGACTGCGTCGCGGTCACCGTCTGTCGTCTGCCGACGGTCGATCCTCTGTAGCGGCAGTGGCTGGACGCGCCGCGGGGGTGGCACGATCCGCGACCGACGGAATGTCGACGGCGATCTCGCGTCGCTCCACGCGTTCGGTCGATCTCGCCCAGTTCAGCGCGTAGTCAGCAACCTCTTCCCAACCAGGTTCGCCGCAGAGAAAGTGCGAGCGGCCCGCGAACTCCTTGAAAGCGGTCGGTGACGACGAGCGCTGGTGCTTCCGGTACGCCGCCCTGACCATCGACGGCTGGACGGTGCGGTCATCCTCGCCGGCGATGACCAGCAGCGGCGCTCGATTGGGGTTTCGGTAGTTCACTCCGTTCTGGATGCCTAACGCTGCCTGCCAGAAAATGCGACCCGGCGCCGGGACGATCTGCCGGTCATACGTCGCACGGCGCTCGGCAACGGGAACGCCGTTGGCGAAACCAGATGCGAAGTCCTCGAACGACATCGTCAACACCTTGTTCCACGCATTCCAGGTGGTGAACACGGGGAGCGACGTGCGGAGCGTGGTCAGGCCGGGGATGACGCCTCGCGGCGGAGCCGGATCGATCGCCACCCCCGCTGTTCCAAGTCCGCGATCGAGCAGCAGTTGCACCATCAACCCACCAAACGAATGGCCGACCAGGATGGGTGCCTCAGGCAGGGCACGGACATGCTGCGCGTAGTGCTCGACGATCCTAGAGATCGAGAGCTGGCTCAGCTCCTTGTGAGGTGCGCGACGCAGCGCTTCGACGGAGCGGTCCATCAGGGGCCACGCCGGAGCCACGCATCTGAACCCAAGTGCCTCGTACCGGCCGCGGAACTGGTCCCATGATGCGGGCGTCAGCCACGCACCGTGGATGAGCATCACCGTCCTGGACATATCAGTCTCCCCGAGCGGGCTCAGCTGCGACGCACCATCGTGCGGGGTCGCGGAGCAGTAACTGAGGTTGTTCGGATAGTACTCGATCCGTGCCGAAGGCAGCAAGAATCAGGAGATTCTCTGGATACAACGATCGCGGCCGCTCCGGAAAGAGCGGCCGCGTCACAGCAGAAACAGCGAACCCGACGGTCAGCGTCGGAGTGGCGTGTCCCGCTTGACTAACAAAGTCCCGCCAGGCGTGCATTCACCCTGCCAAATCCCTGCTGCTTCTTGGTTGCCTTCGGGAGCCGGTTGACCGAGCGGCTGAGGCAGCTGCGAAGGACGTCTTCTATCTGGTTGCCCGGGAGGTCTGACTCGGCCAATGCGCCCACGCCGGATACATGCGGCGTCGCGGCGCTGGTCCCGGACACCAGGATATAGAAGTTGTCCGCACCACAGACAAACCGGCTGCAGGCACCCAATACGAGATCGAACGTGTTGTTCGGGTTGAAGTCTCCGCCGGGAGCCGCAAGATCCACGATGGTCTGCCCTGTGTTGGAGTACGGGGCAATCTGCTCGGTCCTCTCGTCAGCGAGCTTCGTGGCGCTTGTTCCGATGACACCGGGAATGTGCGCCGGTACAACCTTGATGGGCTCCAGCGGGTCCAGGTCGACGCCGTTGTTGCCCGTTGCCGCTACCACGAGCGCGCCCTTCTGGCGAGCGAACGTGACGGCACTGTGCATCAACTGGAAGAGAAACGCGTCATTCGGATCGCTCAAGTCGAGCGCGCCGCCCAAGCTCATGTTGATGACATCGGCATTCTGGTTCGCGGCGAACACGATGCCGTTGAGGACGTCGAAGAAGTCCCCCGAGCCGGTCTGATCCAGCACCTTGACCGCGCACAGGATGGCATCCGGCGCGACCGAGGCCATGCCGAGCCCGTTGGCCGAGACCAGTGACGAGACAAAGGTCCCGTGGAAATGCAGGTCGTCAATGAACGGCTCACTGGCAACCATAGATGCCGACTTTGTCAGGTCGACTTTGCCCACCATGTCCGCCTGGCCCGCGTCAACTCCAGTGTCGAGAACGCAGACCAGCGCACCCGCGCCACCCGGCGTCTGATTCCATGCAGCCTGAGCCTCGATCCTGTGGAGGTTCCATTGGACCGGGTAGAAAAACGCGCCGCTCTGATCGGTCCCCTGGGGGCGCACGCCGCTGATTGGAGCCGTGTTGGCCAGCCGCGCGGTGCTGAACGGCGGAACAAACTGCTGGCGCTTGTCCCGCCCCACGGCCGTCACGCCTCTCCGGGCACGAAGGTTTTGCGCTTCCGTGTCATCGAGGCCACTGACCTTGTAGATCCCCAACTCGGGAACTGACCGTTCGATCGTTCCTCCCGCGGCGGTGACGGCGGCAGACGCCGCGGCCGCGCCTCCGCTCATGGCCACGATGTGGCGGTCAGTCGGGCTTCCCACGCCGATTGCGAACGACACGGGCGGGGAGTCCCCGGATGGGTCAAGGGCGATGGTTCCCTCTGACGAGCAGGCCGCGAGCACACTTGCGGCGAGAGCGGTGAGCATTGCGGGACGAGAGTGCCAACGAGTCGCGGTCATTGAGGTCTCCTGGGCGCGAGGTCGGGAACGCAGTCGCTGCTTAGGTCCCCAACCGTTTTGCCCTAGACTGATCTCGGGGAGCCGTGAAGGCAAGAGGGGCCGACGCGGGATGCTTGACGGGGCAGGCTTGAGCGCCCCGGCCTTGCTTCCGGTCGGGCAATCCGACTCGCTGCGCCCGGCGTAACGAGAGCAAAGATCTCCAAGGAGGGAGAATCATGCTTCGCAATACGGCAGGTGCAACACGCCGCGTCGCACTCGGGTTGGCGATCGGTGCTGGCGCGCTGACCTTGACCACGGTCATCTGGGCGTCCGACCATCAGGACACGCCCGAGGTCGAGATTCAGCAGCTCCCGGACATCAACGATGTCTTCGCGTTCCCGGGTTCGAGCACGGACCGCATCGTCCTAGCGGTCACGACGGCGTCGCCGATCACGCCGGCGCAATCGGCGACGATCGGGTTCGACCCGAACCTGCTCTACCAGATCAAGATCGATCGCACTGGCGACGCGATCGAGGATCTGGTGATGCAGCTCCGGTTCACCGCGAAGGGCCCGCAGCAGCGGGTGAAGCTGTACGGTCCCGTAGCTCCGACGTCGACCGGCGGCATCAACTCGCTGGCGACCGAGACGCCGACGCTGGAAGGACCCGTGAACACGGCACTGGGGAATCCGACCGGGATTCAGCTCCAGGCCGGGCTCTTCAATGATCCGTTCGTGATTGATCTCGCGCAGTTCTTCCGGATTCTCCCCGATCGGCGTCCGGCGCGCGGCCCGCTATCGAAGATTCACGATCCCGCGTCGTCGTTCCGCAATCCCGGGATCGATTTTCTCCGCGGCTTCAACGCGCTCGGGATCGTGATCGAGCTCCCGGAGAGCATGCTGCTACCGCCTGGCGCGGGCACCGACCCCGTCATCGGCGTGTGGGCGACCACGAGCCGGTAGACCTACCCTAACGACATCAGAGGACTCTACACATGAGAACGTACACCTTGCGCCTCCTGGCGGTTGGAGCCGCGTCGCTGCTTGCCGCATGCGAGAACGACACCGCGTCCACAGGCCCACTGTCGGAGAGTCAGGCCGCCGTTCAGCCCAGTGCCGCGCGTGTGTTCACGCAACTCGAACGACTGGCCAATCCGCTCGTCAGTGAAGTGATGGTCGTGAAGGCCCGGCATCACCTCTACAACATCGGCCAGCCCAGCAACGACGTGGCCATGTGGACCGGGGACCTGACCAGCTTCGTCACCGGCGTGGCCGGACGCGATGCCGCCTACGCCAGTGCCATTGCCGGTGCGTTGCTGCCGGACATGCTGCTGGTGTTTCCCAAACGTGATGGGACGCCCGTCTTCTGGTTGAGCTGGGTGTTTGGCGGATACGGCGGCCGCTCGCTGCCCGACGACGTGGTCGACACCGGTCTGGGCGTGATCTTCGGCGCCCTGCTGGGCAATACCAACAACGTCACCCCCGGCCTGACGTCGGACAACGTGTCGGCCACCGACGTGCCGTTCCGCGCCACCTTTCCCTACCTCGGGATAGCGCAATAGTCGACGGCGTGTCCCGGTAACGGGCAGGTGCGAGCCCCCGGCTAAGCGCAGCGAGCGCGCGAGCCGGGGGCCAGTGTCGTTGGTGCGCACGACGACGCCACCAGGCACCTGCGTACGCGGGTGATTCGGGGGGAGCGGGGACCTACCGTTTGCGGGCCGGCGTCCGTCGGGCATTCGAGGTCGCGTTCGTCCTGCGTTTCGAAGTGCTGCGTCGTGGCTTCGACGCCTAACGCGCCGAGTCGCCGACGGGGACGAGCGTCGTCTGCGTTGATCCGTCGGCGAAGACGACGGTCACGCCAGCATAGGCCACCGGCCGATCGAGCGTTGTCAACGTGAACCTCGCCTCCGGGTGCTCGACGTCGACCATCCGGCTGCGCAACGGCCGCCTCAGGTCGTCGGCCAGAAAGAGCCTCGCCTCGCGGATCGGGCGCGGGGTGCCGAGCCAGGTGAGACGGAGCGTGTCGCGCGCACGCGACGCGATGCGCAACACGCCACCGCCGCCATCGGCCCCCGAGCCGACGATGACCATCCTCGACCTGGTCGGATCGTACGGGGGCGGCGCCGGCCGCTCGGCCTCGCGTCGCGGGTAAATGGCAGGATTCGGGACCGGAACCGGGTAGTAGTACGGAACCGGATAGACCGCCGCCGCTGGTGCCACCGTCTCATACGCTGACGAAAGGACGATGGGATAGGACCATCGCTGCCCGAGTCGATGCAACGCGAAAGACGCGTTGCCCATCTGAGACCCGTGCCTAGGAACCCAACCTCCATCCGGACTTCCCCGAGGTGGAGGGGGAGAGGGCAGCGTCACGCCAATCGGCCCCGTTGGCGCGGGACGGGCGATCCGTCCCTGTGAGCCGGCCACTCCGGGCACGAGCGCGGCGAGCAGGGCGCCTAACGAGCTTGCGCGAAGGGCACTGGTCATTGGGGTCTCCGGCCGACGGCGCGACCTGTGACGTACGAAGGATGCCGCGGGACGCGCACAGGAGGCAAGTGCGGTGGCCGGTGACAGGGACAGAAAGTCTGGTGCACCGCCTAGCCGGAGCGCGTCGATCCGGGTCAGTTCGATCTGTCCAGGGAAAGGCCCGTTGATCCCGTTCCCGACCCCTTTCTCGCGTACCTCCATGAGGGGACACGGCCACCCGCCGTATTCCTATCGGAGCCCGTGAATCGAAGGATGGTCGACAGGCATGCACACGAACTCGCCAGCTCATGGAACGTCGGGCCCTGCCGATCTGCTCGGCACCATCGTAGCGGGGCGCTACCACGTCGACGCGACGCTGGGCACAGGCGCCGCCGCCTCGGTTTTTCTCGCCCGCGACACCAGATACGACCGTGAAGTCGCCATCAAGGTCCTCCGCCCCGAAGTCGCCGCGGCCGTCGGGGTGAACCGCTTCGAACGCGAGATCGCCGTCTCTGCTCGCCTCAGTCATCCGCACATCGTCCCCATGCTCGACACGGGGGAGACGCGGGGGATGATGTACTACGTGATGCCCGCGCTCACCGAGGGATCGCTCCGCGCCCGGCTCACGAACGTTCAGCGTCTCCCCGTCGACGAGGCCATCCACATCGCACGTGACGTTGCGCTCGCGCTCGACCATGCGCATGAGCGGGGGATCGTGCACCGCGACATCAAGCCCGAGAACGTGCTCCTGAGCGGCGGCGCCGCCGTCGTCACCGATTTCGGGATTGCCAAGATCCTCGGCGAGAGCTCGCGCGGCAACTCGCTCACCCGCCAGGGGGTGGCGATCGGCACCGTTCTGTACATGAGTCCGGAGCAGGCGTCCGCGGGACCGGTCGACGGTCGTACCGACGTCTATGCGTTAGGCTGCCTGGTGTACGAAATGCTCACCGGTCGGCCCCCGTACATGGGACCCAACCTGCAGGCCATTGTGGCGATGCACTTCGCGGACGCGATACCGTCGGTGTGTGACGTGCGCGCCTCGGTTCCGCAGGCAGTCGACGTCGCCATCGCCACCGCCATGGCCAAGAATCCGGACGCTCGTTATGCACGGGCGTCAGACTTTGCCGCGGCACTGGCGCAGGCGCGCACGACGAGCCCCGACGCCGCAGCTTCCGTTGCTGCAGCCGCGGACTTGACGGCGACTTCCACGAGGGCGATGCCGGCCGAGTCGCCCGCACGTTCAGGACGGGTGGCCACGATTGCCACACTCCTCGGCGTTGCCATGCTGGTCATCGTGTTTCTCCTCAGCCTCCACCTCGCCACACCAGGGAGGCCGGCCGACTCGGCTCGCCCCCTCACCTCGATCGCGGTTCTCCCCTTTGGCAACGTGAGCCTGGCCGGTGATCAGGAGTACCTCGTGCTCTGAGGGGAGCAGTTTGCCGTGAGCTGCGCGACGTGTTCCAGGTGAAAGAGGAGATTGCACAAACTATCGCCAGCCTCGATCGGACCGCGCGACTCCGCGCTCACGATCGCGCGCTCGATCGAAGGCGTGGCGCTTGCCCGCGCCCTGCTTAGCGGGCTGCTCGCGCGGCTCCACGCGACCGTGGCCGACACGGTAGCGGTTCTCTCGTCGGAACCGCCGCGCCAATCGCTGCGGGAGGCTCCCCCCACTGAGGCGCGGCGCCCAAGCGTCGTTCGCGCATCAGTTTCCGGCTGATCCGCGAGCAGCGTGAGAAGTTGGGCACGCGCGCCAGTCTATTCCAGGGGAAGGTGTCCGCGCGAATCCCGCCGGCCGGGCATTGTGACGCTTCGGGGCCAACGCCGATCTCATCCATTGGACCTGGAGCACCAGCTCAATCGAATGAGAATCACATGAGGTGCCGAGTTCAGCAGTGTTGTCTGCCGCACGACTCAGTAGCTTAACGGTCCCGGCGTTGCCGGGCCCTGTTCCGCCGGCGAGGTTGTCCGGAGCTGGATTGTCGTCGCGGCGCCACGTGGGTTGTCGCCTGCCGCTGTTGAGCTGAGGGACCATCGTCGCTGGTGAGACTCGGAGAGTGATGCTCGTTAGGCGGTCACGGTGATGCAGCGATGACCTGGCGCCCGCTGGCGCTGCATCAGAAGGTCGGCTTGGTGCTTGCCGCGATCCTCATCATGGGAATCGCGGCGATCACGGGTTTTGCCTACCGCGAAATGCGGCTGGCGGCGATCCAGGGCGCGGAACAGCGGCTGCGCG
>JBQTIW010000205.1:0-22437 GCA_052387735.1 Gemmatimonadaceae bacterium | reverse complement strand
ACCAAAGCCGTCCAGGCCCGGCATCTGCACGTCCAGGAACACGAGGTCCGGCGACAGCTGGCGAATCGCCTTCACCGCCTCGCGTCCACTCCTGCACTCGCGCACTACAGTGACATTGCCGGCACGCTCGAGCCTCACTGCGATGCCGCGACGAGCGGGGGGTTCATCGTCGACGATGAGCGCGCGAATGGTCACGTGGGCGCGCCGACGGTCCGAAAGGGCATCGCGACGGAGACGCGAGCTCCCCGCTCGTCGGAGTCGACGCGAACGTGTTGTGCGTCTCCGTAGAGTCGGCGCAACCGCTCGCGCGTATTGGTAAGGCCGATGTGCTCATCGCCCACCGGTCCGTTCACCCACCCCGGGCCATCATCCTCCACCACAAGACGCAGCATGTTGCCGTCGCGGCGCGCCGCGATCGACACGCGCCCCCCGGCCTCGCGGGCCGCTATCCCGTGCTTCACCGCATTCTCCACCAGCGGTTGCAGCAAGAGGTAGGGTACGCGGGCGTTCCACGCGGGGGCGTCCACATCGATGTGGATCTGAAGCCGATCCGCGAATCGGACTTGCTCGATGTCCAGGTAGCGCCTGACGAAGTCCATCTCTTCGCTGAGCGAGACTTCGTCCACGGGGGGACCGCTCAGCGTCAGTCGCAGGAAATCACTGAGGCGGGCAATCATGCGATTGGCGTCGTCGGTTCGGCCTTCGGCGACGAGGGTGGACACCACGTTGAGCGTGTTGAACAGGAAATGGGGGTGGATCTGGTAGCGCAGCGCGTCCAGCTGTGCCCGTTGGGCCATGGCCTCGGCGCGCAGCGCGCGTTCGCGTTCCGCTGCCATGGCATCGTGATGCTTGATCGCGAAGTAGAGCAAGCTCCAGGCGAGCAGCGTGAACGCATTGTAGACCGAGCCGACAAACAAGCCGAAGATGCCGCGAATCTCCACGCGGCGATCCAGCAACCAGGCGGAGATCGGGATGTCGGCCACGTTGTCCGCGGCCGTCCAGACCGCGCCCAGCAGGTACGAGGCGACGACGCTGACGACGATGATCGGCGTCAGCGTGGCCTGCCGCTGCACCATATGGCGATAGATACGCCACAGCACCAGCGAGCACAGCAGGCCCATGATGGTCAGCACGACCTTGGCGACCGCCATGTAGCGCAAGGGAAAGATCGCCAGCCGCGACAGGATCATCGCGACGGCGTATGCCGACCAACCGGCGATCTGGTAGAACCAGAAACGCCTCGCCGATGCTTCCACCTAGAGCGCCGGTGTGCCTGTACGTCCGCGCCCCTGCGCGCTGGTGATTGCGAGGTCGATCGGGAGTGTTCGTGGTCGCTGCCCCGTGGCACGCGCGATCGCGTTCGCCAGGGCGGGGAACAGCGGGGGCACAGACGGCTCCCCGAGCCCGGTGATCGGATACGCGTCGTTGGTGATCCAGTGGCACTCGATCGCCACCGGCGCGTCGCCAATGCGCAGCAGCGTGTACCGGTCGAAGTTGGACTCGACGATGGCGCCTCCCTCGACGGTGATCGACTCGCCCAACGCGGCTGAGAGCGCCTGGACCACACCGCCTTCGAGCTGTGCCCGGGCGCCGTTGGGGTTGAACACCCGCCCGCAATCCACGGCCACGACGACACGGTGTACCCGGACCCTGCCGTTCTCTACCGATGCTTCCACCACCTCGGCAGCGTAGGTCAGATGGTCGGGCACGTTCTGGGCGATGCCTAACGCATGCCCCGGCGGGAGGGGCTGGCCCCAGCCCGCTTTGTCGGCGGCGAGCTTGAGGACATTGCGGAAGCGCTCTGGATTGAACGGGTACTCCTTGCTGTCCCGGGGTTTCTCCACCACCCACTTGTCGATGAGGGCCATCCGGTACTCGTACGGGTCCTGGCCAGCCTTCTCCGCGAGCTCGTCGATGAAGCACTCGAGCGCGAAGGTCCCATGCGTGGTGTTCACGGCGCGCCACCACCCGCGCAGCGCGCCCGAGGGCAGCAGCGTGTACTCCGTCGAACGATTCGGCACGCGGTAGACGTGGTTGCCGATGCCGTCGGACTCTCCTGCGCCGAAGCTGCCGCTCCGACCGCCTGACGCGTCGATCGCCGGGGAGCTCATGCGATGGCGCATGGCGACTGGGTGGCCGTCGGCGCCTAACGTGGCCTCGATGCGGTGGAGGGCGCAGGGACGGTAAAAGTCATGCTGCAGGTCGTCCTCACGTGTCCAGACGACTTGCACCGGCGGCCCGTCCAGCGCTTTGGCAATCACCGCCGCTTCGACGCTGAAGTCGGGGTTGATGCGACGGCCGAATGCACCGCCCATCAGCGGCGTGACGTGTACCTTGACCTGCCCGGCCTTGAGCCCCAGATGATTCGCGACGGCGCTCGCTGCCCAATCCGGGAACTGGGTCGGTGACCAGAGCTCCATCGTGCCATTCGCAAACTGCGCGGTGCAGTTTTGCGGCTCCATCGTCGCGTGGGAGAGGAACGGCACTTCGTAATCCGCGCGGACCACCTCGCTCGCCGCCGCCAGCACGCGATCCGGATCACCAATCCGGTTGACGATCTCGTCACCCGTTTTCGAGACGGCGGCCCGCATGAACTCGCGGTACGACGCGGTGCTCTCTTTCGCATGCGGTCCGGGGTTCCAGTCGACGCGGAGCGCCTTGCGTCCCTGCATGGCCGCCCAGGTGTTCGTGGCCACCACCGCGATACCCGCGTGCAGCCCTGACTCGCGCAGATCACCTTTGACCTCGACCACCCGCGTGACACCGGGAACACGCAGGGCACCACTCGCGTCGAACGACGCCACCGTTGCGCCGAAGATCGACGCTCGCTCCACCGAGGCGAACAGCATCCCCTCCCGTCGCGTGTCGAGACCGTACCTGGCGCGGCCATGCACGATGTCGGCCACGTCGATGCCATGCTGCTCCGTGCCTAACAGCGTCCACTCGGCTGGCCCGCGCAGCGGAACGTTAGTCGGTACGCTCAGCCCGGCCGCGGCCGCGGCCAGCGACCCGTAGCTCAGGCTGCGGCTGGACGCGGTGTGCACCACCTGCGAGCTCGCGGTCGTCAGCTCCGACGCCGGTACGCCAAGTTGTGTCGCCGCCGCGGCGATGAGCATCTGGCGCATGGTCGCGCCGGCCAGGCGCAACCGGGAATGGGTGTCGAGCACGGACCCGCTGCCGCCCGTTCCCTGGTTCCCCAGTCGTGGATCGTACGAGGCCTCCCCCGCCCGCACCTTCGACCAGTCGGCGTCGAGCTCCTCAGCCACGAACATGGCGAGCGTCGTGCGCACCCCCTGCCCCATCTCCGACTTCGGAATCGTCACCGTGACCGTGTCGTCCGGCGCGATCCGAATGAAGATGTCGGGCGTGGCCGCCGTGTCTGGTGCTTGAGTGCCGCCACGAGGCTTGCAGGCCACCTGCATGAGCAGCCCGCCGCCTAACGCAGCGCTCACGAACAGAAACTGGCGCCGCGACACCGATGGCAGCACCTTCGATTCGGCGGCCCGAGCAAACGGTCCGCTCACAGAGAAGCCTCGAGCCTCATCCCGATTCCCGACGCTCCCACCTCCCGTCTCCCGTCTCATGTTCCGTGTCATGTCCGCACCCCCCGGCGGATCTCCCCCGCGCGTTTGACCGCGGCCCGGATGCGAAGGTAGGTGCCGCAGCGACAGAGATTTCCCTGCATCGCCGTGTCGATGTCAGCGTCGGTCGGGTTCGCGTTGCGGTCGATGAGCGCCGCCGCACTCATCAGTTGACCCGCCTGACAATAGCCGCACTGCGGGACATTGAGCTCGGTCCACGCCCGCTGTACGACGTGGTCCACGCCTCCTGCCGCGAGCGCTTCAATGGTCGTGACGGCCTTTCCCTGCACGTCGCCAAGGGTGGTCGAGCAGGAGCGCTTGGGCACGCCGTCGACATGCACCGTGCAAGCCCCACACTGGCCGATGCCACATCCGAACTTGGTGCCCGTAAGCCCGGCCAGATCGCGAAGCGCCCAAAGAAGCGGCATCTCCGCCGGCGCATCGACCGTGGTAGGCTTGCCATTGATGATGAGTTCCACCGTCTGTCTCCGTGAGGTAGCCGCCCATCGCGCTGTCGTCGCTCACGATCGCGCGACCGTTTTGCAATATGAGAGTGGAATGCAAGGGGAGCCAGCACGGTGCGTTGCGTGTCGATAGGCCACACCCGGGCCTCGCTCCGCTGCCAGGGTCTGGTGGCTCGAGCTAGCGGCCCAATGCTGAGCTTGCCTACATGTGCACCGTCAGACCACCTGGGCACTCCTTCGGGTCCCGGATCAGCCCTAGTGTACCCCGACGTGGGAGCGCATACTATTCCCCTTCTTGGCCGATCCTAACGAGGCGTGGCTCGGCCCTGCCTCAGGGACTCGTAAGGTCGTTTCCGACGTACCGCAGGTGCGCGACGACCCCGACTGTCGCGCGTTTTCCGCTGCGCTTTCCTCCGAAGCGAAGGAGACACACAACATGGTGAAGCGTGCGCTCTTGTCTGCGCTGGGCATCCTCGTCGCCATTCCGGTCGTCGCACTCGGTGTCTTCAGAAGCGGACGGGAGGAGGTTGCCTCACTCAAGGATTGTTACGACAGCTACAAGGAGCCGCGGGCCGTCGCCCAAGATCCACGCCAGCGATTCCGAGGCAAGGTTGAGGCGAATACGGGCCGATGTCGCGGGCTTTCGCATAGCTCCGCCGATTCGATGAGTCCGTGGGTGGATTGGGCCGGATACTGGGGTGCAGGAGATTCGACGTCGCTGTCGCGCTTGTGGTTCCAGCCGGTCGAGCGCTTGTCTCGCAATCAACGCGGCATCGACGGTGCGCTCATTGATCTCGAGTACCAGCGGATCGAACTCCTCAAGTTCAACCTGTTCGACAACTACACCTTCCCTGAATACCTGACCGGTCGCGCTGATACCGCCGGTGGTGCACTGAAGCAGTGGGCGGCAATGCGCCTTCCCGTTGGCCATCCCCAATACGCGGACGTGGGCGGCTCCGGCGAGCAACTCTGCAAGGGTGAGCTGATCCGGCATCGCACCCTGACCGGGATCTGCAACGATATCCGCAACCCGTTGATGGGGTCCACCAACACGCTCTTTGCCCGCAACGTGCAGTTCGAGGAGACATTCCCCGATCTCGGTGCCACGGACCTGGTCAAGAATCGCCATGGCGATCGCATCAGTCTCCTCCGGCCCGATCCACAGGTAATCAGCCGTGAGCTTTTCACCCGGCAGCAAAGTGACTCGGCACGCTGCAATAATGGGTTAGGCGGTTCCGACCCCAATTGCGACTATCACGAAGCGTCGTTCTTCAACGTCCTGGCCGCCATCTGGATCCAGTTCATGACACACGACTGGTTCTCGCATCTCGATGAGGGGCAGAACGGCTCGGAGATGATGGAAGTCGGGTGCGTGACGAAACGTGAGGGGCAGTCCGAGCGTGCGCTGACCCCTGCCGAAGTGGCGAGCGCGGGTTGCCGTCCAGGCGACCGTGTCGACCGGGCCCTGATGGCGCAGACCGATGCGCCCGGCACCGTCGACGTTGGCGGTAAGCAGCGATTGGCCCGTGCACACCGCACCACGCGCAATACCAACACGGCGTGGTGGGATGCGTCGCAGCTGTACGGCTACAGCGAGCGCTCCCTGCAGCGCGTCAAGCGCGACCCGAACGACCCGGCAAAACTGCTCATGCCGGTGGTAGGAAGCCGCACCGGCGCCGGTGAGCGTCAGGGTTATCTCCCGATATTTAGCCCGGCCGACCCGATTCATCCGGCATGGACCGGACAGGAGGCCGTCGCGTTTCCCGACAATTGGCACATCGGCCTCAGTTTCTATCACAACGTCTTCTCGCGTGAACACAACCTCGTGGTCGACGAGTTCCGGAAGCGTCAGAAGGAAACGCCTGACGAGGACTCCGGACTGCGCAACCCGGCTGCGCCGGACAAGGTGATCCGCTATCGCGACGCGACCCCCGAGGAGATCTACCAGGTCGCGCGGCTCGTCGTCGCTGCCGAGATTGCGAAGATCCACACCATCGAGTGGACCACGCAGCTGCTGTATGACGACGTGCTGTACCGGGGCATGAATGCCAACTGGCGCGGGCTTTTTTCCGACAGCAGCAGTCTCGCGCGCGTGCTCGACAAGCTGAGCATCGAGCGGTTCGGTCAGTCGCCGAACGCCGCCGACCAGACGCTCTGGTTCTCGGTCGCCGCATCCGGTGCCGGCATCTTCGGCCTCGGCAGCAAGCGCTACGAGGGACAGACGGCCTTTGCCACGTTCAAGAGGAACACCACCGACATCTGGAGTCTCAGCAATCCCGATCACGTGAACGGTGGGGCCAACCACTTCGGGTCGCCGTTCAATTTTCCCGAGGAGTTTGTCACCGTCTATCGGCTGCACCCGCTGGTGCCCGATCTGCTCGAATTCCGCGACGTTGCCACGCCTAACGCGATTCAGCGAAAAGTTCCGACGGTCTCGACGTTTCGTGGCAACGCCACCGCGGCGATGCGTGAGGGTGGGCTGGCCGACTGGGCACTGACCATGGGTCGCCAGCGTCTCGGCCTGCTGACACTGCAGAATCACCCGATGTTCCTGCAGAACCTGCCGATGCCGCGGCTCCGGAGCACCACCGGCAAGCTCGACGTGCCCGCCCTGGACCTGATCCGCGATCGCGAGCGCGGCGTGCCACGCTTCAACGAATTCAGGCGGCAGTACGGCCTTTCGAGCCTGCGCAGCTTCGACGACTTCGTCGACCGACGGCCGGCGGTCACGCCTGACGAGCGGAAGCGCCAGGAACAGCTGGTGCTCAAACTGCGCGCGGTGTACGGACAGCATGTGTGCGACGATTCCAAGGTCATCACCGCGGTGGAGGAGTTCGCGGGAGGCAAGCCCATCACGGACTGCCTGGGCCATCCGAACGGCACGGTCGTCGACAACGTCGAGGACCTCGACACGGTGGTCGGATGGCTCGCCGAATTCCGGCGGCCACATGGCTTTGCGATTTCGGAAACGCAGTTCACGGTGTTCATCCTCAACGCGTCGCGGCGACTGTTCAGCGATCGTTTCTTCACCTCGAGCTTCCGGCCGGAGTTCTACTCGACTCTCGGGGTGGACTGGGTGAACAACAACGGCCCGACGGGTGTGCAGCACGAGGCGGGATTCCCCAACGGTCACCGCGATGAAGTGACGCCATTCAAGCGTGTCCTGCTGCGCACACTGCCCGAGCTGACCGAGGAGCTCACGGGAGTCGTGAACGCTTTCGATCCTTGGGCCCGCGATCGGGGAACGTTCTACTCGCTCGAATGGAAAGCGCGTCCCGGCGCCGAGTCGGACCCTGCGTTCAAGAAGTGACATGGCTCCGACGTTGAACTCTCCTCCGGCCGCCTCGGGCATGTCCGCGCGCGCGCCGGCGAACGCGCGCAGCACGCAGGTGGGCGTCGGCGAGCTCGCCAGACTGGTTCTCCAGTTGGGGACTGCTCGTCTGCGCCAGGGTAAGGACTTCGACCTCAGCGCGGCGGGGAGCGCCTGGGCGCGGAGCATCATGCAACGCGACAATGCCACGGTCCTCGAGATATCGGCACTCGGCAAACAGGTGCAGATCGTGGGTGACCATGCCTACTCGGAGGATGTGCTGTCGCAGACACCGAGTGTCACTGGGCACGGCGCCGCCACGCCGAAAGTCGAGGGCATGAGCTTCCTGGCGCCACACGCGCTCACCATTGCACACGACGAGGAATGGAAGCGCCTCCGCCCGTTCAATGAGCGTGTGCTGGGAACCGGTGGTACCCACGTGTATGCCCAGACGTTTCTCGACAAGGTGCGTGGCGCGTTCTCGCGACCCGTCGCCAGCGTCGAGGAGGCTCGCGGCGCGATGGGTCGGGCCATGGGCGGCATCGTCCTCGGCGACGCCGCCCCTGACCCGCAACACGTGGCCGAAGATGTGAGCACCCTGTTCGGCATCGTGCAGAAACCGGTCAAGCGCAAGTTGTTAGGCTTTCTCTATGCGGGCCGGAGGAAGCGCCTGTATGAGCTGCTTGGTCGCGCCTGGGATTCGGCCGACGCCGGTGAGCCCACGCTGATCGCACTGGCGCGGCATAACGCGCCGGACATGGACCGTACGGCACTGCTGGAACAGGTTCCCCACTGGATGTTCACGTTCCCAGGATCGGGGACGGACCTTCTGCTGCGTACGTTGGTCCTCATCACCTCGCGGTCCGCCGTGAAACAACAGGTCATCGACGAGGCGCGCTCTGCGGGCCCGCTCGATCGCGCCGAGACCATGCGGAAGCTGCCGTACCTGGAGGCCTGTCTCCTCGAAGCGGGACGGCTGTTCCCCCCGGTCACCAAGACGTTTCATTCTCACGCACCCACCGGACCCGATAGGCACATTGTCCACTACTTCTCACTGCTGCACCGGGACGATCGCCTCGGACCGACGGTTCACGCGTACCGTCCCGAGCGGTGGCAGGGTCCGGAGCTCGATGCGCCGGCGGCGGCCTCGAACCTGTTTCTGCGGGGTCCGCGGGCATGTCCGGGCATGGATCTTATTCTCTTCGTCTGCAAGGCGGCGTTGGCACGACTCGTCGTCGAGCATGGTGTGACGGCTCCGCATCCGCGCCTGACGAGTGACCCGCTGCCCGTCTCCTTCCCCAGGGATATTCCGCGCTTCACCGCTTCGGAGAGATCGTCATGACCCCGTCTGTCGCTGCGCTTCGCACTGCGTCCAAGGGTGAGCTGGACGAGTTGTTCCGCAACAGCACTGCCGGTCCGATTCCCGAGGGCCGCTCCCGTGGCACAGCCTTGTTGATGCCGGGATCAGGCTTCGACAAGGTACTGCAGACCATCATCCGGATCTTCTGGTGGCGGGGCAAGATATTCTCGCCACAGACCCGTGACCTCAAGAACATCGTCACGCCGTTAGGCATTCCGCTGATCAGGGCCAACGTCTACCAGGATGAGAGCTGGTTCGCCAAGGGACCGGCAGTGATCCTCGACTACTCCAGGAGCTCCTTCGTGGCACAGAAGATCCGCGACGAGATCCGCGAGGTCTCCAACGGGCTCTACCTGGGCCAGGTCTACTGGGGCAAGAAACGCATCGCACTCTTCATGCTCGAGTTTCCGTCATCGTCATCGTCGTCGCACGTCAGCTGACGCGTACGACGTGAGCAGCCACGACTCCGACCTCCCCGCCTCGAAGCTTTTGACCAAGCTTCGCCGGTTCACCCTTTGGACGGGCGCGCTGTTCCTGCTTGCTGTGGTGGTGGGTGCGATCTATCTGGCTGTGCGGCTCACCGATGATGAACCGGTCGAGTACGCCGCTGCCGAGGACCACTTCAAGTACGGCTCGACCGGCGGAGAGCGCGGCTGGAAAAAGCAGTTCGGGTTTGGCATTCCCTATTGGGTGTGGGTCGCGCTCCCCGAGCTCTTCCCCCAATACCTGCCGGACGGGAAAAAGGGCCGCGGATACGCGTCGTTCGGGATGATCTACACGGATGGGCGCAATCCGCGCTTCGAGCTGCCGGTGGGGATGTCGATGCGCCGCGTGCAGGGCATCGATCGCGTGTACTTCAATTGCGCCGTCTGCCATACCGGCTCGGTGCGAACAACGCCAGACGCGGATCCCCAAATCGTGCTGGGGATGCCGGCCAACACCTTCGATTTCGGCGCGTTAGGCATGTTCCTGAGCCGCACGTCCACGGATTGGAGGTTCCGGGCCGATCGCGTTTTCCCCAAGATCGAAGAGCTGGAATCAGCACGCGATTCCCTGCAGTGGCCCACGGGCCGCTACCGCCCCGACAAGCTCAACGTGGTTGACCGGCTGGTGTTTCGATACGCGGGAGTCACGGTGCTCCGTGAGCAGCTCCTGACGCTCACGTCGCGGTTGGCCTTTATCGATTTCAGCACCTGGGGACCGGGGCGCGTGGACACCTTCAATCCACCGAAAGCGCTCCTCGGCTTCCCGATGGACAGTGCACCGGCCGGGGAAAAGCTGGGCAATGCGGACTTTCCAGCCGTCTGGAATCAGGAGCACAAGGAAGGAATGCAGCTACACTGGGATGGCAACAACAACAATGTTGACGAACGCAACCTGAGCGCTGGCTTCGGCACCGGAGCCACTCCCACGACGCTCGACGAGGCAAAGATCACGCGCGTCGCGCGCTATCTCGACTCCGCGACCGCCCCCGCCTATCCGTCGCAGCACCTCGATGGCGCGCTGGCCAGCCAGGGTGAACCGATCTACCGCGCTGCATGCTTTTCCTGTCACGGCGACGGGAAGCCTCCGTTCCGGCGGAACGGCGATGGCTCCCTCGTTGGCAAGGTCACGCCCATCGCGTCCGTCGGCACCGACCGTGCGCGCCTCGATTCCTACACGCCGGTGCTCGCCGCGGCCCAGAATTCCTTGTATGCGGGCTATCCCCGCAACGAAGCCGACTGCGCAGATGCGCCACGGTACATGGATCGCTGCTACCCGGCGCGCTTCAGCCACTTCACGAAGACCTGGGGCTATGCCAACATGCCGCTCGATGGACTATGGCTGCGGGCACCGTACCTGCATAATGGGTCCGTTCCGGATCTGCGCGCACTCCTCGAACCCGCGGCGGCCCGGCCGAAGGTGTTCTACATCGGCTACGACGTCTACGACTACGAGCGCGTCGGCTTCGTGACCGACAGCGCGCGAGTTGCCGGGAAGGGCTGGCGCTTCGACACGAACGCGCGCGGCAACGGCAACGGCGGACATGAGTATGGCGTGAACCTCACCCCCGCACAGAAAACGGCACTCGTCGAGTATCTGAAGACCTTCTGAAGGCAACCCTCGTGCGTCAGCAGCCAACGCTGTAGAGGTGCAACGTGACCGAAAGTGGCGACGGACCGGACAAAAAGCCGACAACCACGGCCGCCTGGAAGCGCTGGCTCAAGCGGATCGTCCTGGGACTGATCATCCTCGCCATTCCGCTCGGTGCGTTCGTCTGGTACAAGTTCTTCCGCCAGGTCGATCAACCGGCCTCCATTACCGGAACCCCGGAGGCCAACTTCCTGCACGGTTCGATCGGCACCGAATCGCGGGCCGGCATTCCGTACTGGATCATTGTCGCGCTCCCGCGGATCTTCGACGACTTTCTCCCAGGTCCGGGAGGCTATGCCTCGTTAGGTCTCCCTTGGCCGGAAGGAAGCGAGCTACCGGTTGGATTCTCCAAGAAGACGATCGGCTTCGACCGGGTGGGATTCAACTGCGCGCTCTGTCACGCCACGCAGTATCGCACGCGACCGGACACTTCGCGCGTCATCGTCGCTGCAGGTGGCAGCAACACAGCGGACATTGAAGGACTCCTCAACTTCTTCAGCCGCGCCGCGAGCGATTCCCGATTCAGCGCCGACGTCATCCTCACGGAGATCGACCGAACATACCGGCTAGGCTGGATCGATCGCATGCTCTACAAGTTCGCATTCATCCCCATCGTCAAGAAGCGGCTCGCGCAGCAGGGGCGCGAGTTCGCCTGGAGCAGCGCGCGCCCGCGCTGGGGCCCAGGCCGCGACGCGCCGATGAACCTCACGAAGTTCAACTTCCTTCGGCTGCCGCCCGACAGCAGCATCGACAACACCGACTTTCCGTCGATCTGGAGTCTCAAATCCCGTGTGCAGCAGGGGAGAACCTGGCCGCCCACCGACACGGCCTCGGTCGAGGGAGACTGGACCAAACTGACCGTGGCGCCCGCGGACGCCATGCTGATGAACCTCGATGGGGCGACCACGTCGTTCCGTTCCGTGTTGTTCGACTCCGCGCTCGGGCTTCAGGCCGAGGATTCACCGTTCTTTCGCAGGCGGATGCAGGATCTGGAAGACTGGCTGATGAACCTCGCGCCACCGCCGTATCCGTTCCCCATCGATGCCGTGCTTCGCGACCAGGGGTCGCTCCTGTTCGAGCAACACTGCGCGTCGTGTCACGCCAGCGGACGCCAGAATCGCCTGGGAACCGTGATCCCCCTCGCCGAGATCCGAACCGACTCCGCACGGGTGAATGCGTGGACCAAGGAAGCGGCCGACAGCGCCAATCGCGCCGTCCGCAATGAACTGGGTATCCAGCGCACGCCGATGGTCAAGCCCGCGCCCGGCTACATCGCCATGCAATTGGAGGGGATCTGGCTCCGTGGCCCGTATCTGCATAACGGCTCGGTTCCCACGCTGCGCGCCCTGCTCGAGCCCGAGGAGCGCCGGCCCACCGAGTTCTACCGCGGATACGACGTGCTCGACCGATACAATGGGGGCTTCATCTCCCGCCGTTGCGCGGCGGACGAGCACCCGAATCCCGCATTCGTGCCGTCCCAGGGAACGCAGTGGGGTTGCATGCCTAACCAGGAGGGTTGGCTGTACCGCACGATCGAGCGCGGAAACGGCAACGGCGGCCACCAGTTTGGCGTCCGGCTCACGGACGCCGAGAAGGCGGCCCTGGTCGAGTACCTCAAGTCGCTCTGAGGCAGTATGGATTGGCGCTTTGAAGGCACGCCGACGGAGATCGCGGAACTTCGCGCCGTTGTCGCCGAGATTCCCGATATCCAGCGCGAGCTCCTCGCGAACCACGACGCGCTCAGCCACGCTGATCGCGGTGCACACCAGCAGCAGATCGGCGCAGCTGTCGTCAGGCTGGTTGTCGCGGACCAGCTCCCGCGCGAACTCGACGGCGTGGGACTGTTTCAGCGGGGCACGACTGCCAGCGGCGTCGGCCGTATCTCGACAGGACTCGGATGCCCACACCTCGAGACCGATCCCGATTTCCTGGGCCTCATGGTGGCATTCCAAACGCCGCGGGGAGAACGCGTCGACCTGCTCGCCATCAACGACCCGGGCGCCCCAACCGATACACCAGAGGAATTCGTCGCGCTTCTGGCAGCAACGGCGGCCGCGGCGGGCGCCGGCGTTCCGTTCGGAGACGTGGGGCAGTTGGACCTGGGCAACCTCGCCGCCGGTCAGGCCAAGCTCTTTAACGCCCTGCGAAAGCGGCTCGGTATTGGACGAGCGACTGCGGTATTTCTCCACGTCGCGCGTCAGACCGCGCGCACCGTGCTCTCCAGCAGTGCTGTGCAGCCCTATTGGACCGGCGTCGTCGAAGCGAGTGGCGTTCACGGCAAGTTTTCTTTTGTGCCTCACGTGAAGGTGAACGAGCACCGCGCGCTCCGGCCTGGAGAGCGCTACATGAGTGACGATTGGAAGGCACGGGGCTCTGCCGGCGACATCGGATTCGCCCTCAACTGGATTCCCTTCCTCAGCGACAAGGAAACGCCGCTTCGCGCCCCGAGCCGCCGGTGGGCCGAGACGCACGCCACGCCCGTGGGATCCGTCACCTTCCTCCAGGCCACAGATCCTCGTCAGGCACGACTCGTGAATCTGTTGGCCACTTACATGGGCGCGAACCCCGGCAACTGGATCGGCGTACGCGACGGCGCAGCCCGCCCGGAGTTCAGCGGCACCTCGTTCGCCGCAGCGCGGAAGATCGCCTACGCCCTGAGCCAGGAAACCCGAGGCGCCCTTCCACAGCAGGCTTACGCGTCGTTTTTTACCAGCGGCGGCACCATCAGCGACGACCTCGAACGTGAACTTGAACGCCGCGCCGCGAACCCCTGACACCCGATGTCTCCCTCTGTCACGCTGCAGCTGGGTCGCGATCTGGGAACGGAGCTGGAGGTGATCTCCGCCCTCACCGAAGGAGAGCAGGTGGTGATGAATCCTTCGGATGTGGTCGAGGAAGGGGTGGCGGTGCGGGTCGTGGTTGATGAGCCCGAAGCCAGGCCGGCCCCTGCGCCGTCGGGGAAGAAACCCCGTGCGACGCCGCCCGCTTGACGGGCGCGCGGCATCTGGCGATCGTTTCTGTGGCGACAGTCCGCGCCTAACCTCTGAAGACTCCGCCCCAGCTGGAGTCCCGCGCGAGGCAAAGGGGGGCACACTCCCGGATAGTATCGTCGGTCCTTGGCGTCACCATGGCGCGCTGCTGGGGAGTGGCCCGTGGTGTATCCCTTGGAGACCTGACGATGCCTCGCAATAGAGACCTCAAGCGCCTCGTGCGCTCTCGCATGCGCAAGACGGGCGAAGCCTACACCGCCGCCCGCGCGCAACTCACCAGGAGCCCCCGACGCACCCCGGCCGCAATCACTGCGTCGATAGACTACGCAGCGCTTGCCGGGATGAGCGACGACAAGATCAAGGAGAAGACGAACCGCACCTGGGAGCAGTGGACCCGCGTGCTCGATGGCCATGATGCGGAGAAGATGGTCCATGGCGACATCGCCAGGCTGGTGAACACGACGTACCACGTGGGCGACTGGTGGACGCAGGCCGTGACCGTCGGATACGAGCGCATCAAGGGACTGCGCGCGCTGGGTCAACGACGTGACGGAACCTACGAAGTGGGCAAGTCACGCACGTTCTCCGTGCCGGTCGCCACTCTGTTTGAGGCGTGCGCCGGCGCGGGCACGCGCCGGCGCTGGCTCGCGGCATCCGGCGTGAAGGTTCGCACCGCCACATCACCAAAGTCCATCCGACTCGCATGGGGCGATGGCACCATCGTCGTCATGGAATTCACGCCGAAGGGCAAAGACAAAAGCTCGATTGCAGTTCAGCACACGAAGCTCCCCGACAAGGCCACGGCGGAACGCCTCAAGGTGTACTGGGCGGAGCAGCTGACCGCGCTCGGCAAGGCGTTGGTAGGGTAGGTCGCTCCCAGGGGGTCGGGACGCGGGCGTCTCCTCGCGTCTCGGGCCCCCCACCGCGATCGACCATCGCGGTGCGCCCACGGGACGTGTTGCCACGCTCGAGTCGGCCAGCACCCCCTGACCAACGGCTGTGCTCGCGGCAAGTTCTTCGAGCGCCAGACCCCGGTGTGTCGTGATCATGCTGACTCTGCAGCGTTTTCATTCCTCGCCACGTCACCTGGACAGTCCTCGTCTCCACCGCGCACGTTCGATCCCCAGCGGAGGTTCCCCGATGCGAGCACCACCAGCCCCCAGGATCGGTTGGTTGATCGTCGCCCTCGCCCTGTCTCCCGCGGAGCACGCCGCGGCACAGCAACCTGATAGCGCGTGGGACGTGACAAGAGCCCGCGGCCGCACGCGGGAGATCGACTTCGTCACGCGTGAGGGTACATGGATGTCATCCAGCGTATCGCCCGACGGACGCTGGGTCGTGTTCGACATGCTCGCCCATATCTACCGCGTCCCCATCGCGGGTGGCGAGGCCGAATCGCTCACGCAGAACAGCGGCGTGGCCGTGAACTTCCATCCGAGATTCTCACCCGATGGCCGGCACATCGCCTTCATCTCCGACCGCCGCGGCCAGACCAATCTCTGGGTAATGAACGCGGATGGATCCAATCCGCGTCCGGTGTTCACCAGCCCGACAATCCGCGCCGTCGAGCCCACGTGGAGTGCGGACGGGCAGTACATCATCGTCAGACGCTCGCAGGTTGGCGGCGGCGGGGGGGGAGGCGGGGGCCTGTGGATGTACCACCGGGACGGCGGCGAGGGCGTGCAGGTGGTGCCCTCCACGGTTCAGGGAGCATCGTGGCCCTCCGCGTCCCGCGACGGGAAGTACGTCTACTTCCAGGAGCAGACGCCGGGACAGGCGGTCACCTGGCTGCACGACGACGACGATGACCCGATCCTCAACGACGCGCTGCTGGGCGGCTATCAGATCCGCCGACTCGAGCTTCGCACCAACGCCATCACCCCCGTCACCAGCGGCAGCGCGTCGCGCCAGTATCGCCTCTCGAGCGGAGGGGCCTATGCCGGGGAAGTCTCACCCGACGGCCGCTGGCTCGCGTTCGCCCGCCGAATCCCCGATGGCACGATCGTCTACAAGGGCCATGAGTTCGGACCGCGTACCGCGCTCTGGCTGCGCGACCTGCAGACGGGTCATGAACGCGTGCTGATGGATCCGATCGAGCAGGACATGGCCGAAGGGATGAAGGTCTCTCGCGTGCTCCCCGGCTACAGCTGGATGCCCGATGGGCAATCGATCGTGATCGCCGCCGGTGGGAAACTGCGACGTTTAGATGTGCGAACCGGCACCGTCACCACGATTCCGTTCACCGTGCGCGTGCGCCGCACCATCTCTGAGCAGGCGCGGGCGGAATTCCGCATCCCCGACGATCCGTTCACCGTGAAGTTCACGCGCTGGCAAACGGCGTCGGCCGACGGGAGACGGCTCGCCTTCCAGGCCATCGGCAAGATCTGGGTCATGGATGTGCCGCCGCGCGGGCAACCGTCGCAGGACGGTTCGCAGGGAGGACCGACGCAGCCGGATCCGCCACGACGCCTCACGAGCACCGACTTCTCGTCGTACGAGTATGGACCGGCGTGGTCTCCCGATGGCCAGTGGATCGCCTTCACGACTGTGGACAGGAACAACGAAGGTCATCTCTGGCGGGTCCGTGCGAACGGCGGAACTCCGGAACGCCTGACGACGGAATCCGCCGAGTACGCACACCCGGCGTTCAGCCACGACGGGCGCGACATCGTGTTCGCGCGCGGTGCCGGGGCGAGTCTTCGCAACAGCACGGTCGCTCACAGTGCCTACTACGACCTCATGGTGATGCCGACCGCCGGCGGCGCGGCGACCGTGGTGACCCGGGTCGTTGGTCAAACGCTCCCAAGCAGGTCGCAGTTCGTTCGGCCGACGCTCGCCGCTGACGGACGGATCTACTTCCCGCAGATCACGCAGGGAGAAGGCCGTAGCTCGACGACCCGCCTGGTCTCGCTGCAGCGCGACGGGACCGACCCGCTCGAGCACCTCTCCTTCCCGGCGGCCGATGAGATCGTCCCGTCACCCGACGGACGGTGGGCGGCCTTCAATGAGGGCGACAACATCTACGTCGTTCCAATGACGGGCAGCATGCGAGGCGCGCAGGTGGTGAGCGTCGAGAAGCGGCGGGGCAGCCTCCCGGTGAAGCAGATCAGCCGCGAAGGTGGGATCTTCCCCCGGTGGCGCGATAATGAGACGCTGGAGCTCGGGAACGGGGCGCAGTACATCGCGTACCACGTCGGCACCGGCCGCGCGGACACCGTCCGAATCAACCTGCAGGTGCCGCGAGCCATGCCGCAGGGCACGATTGCTGTCACGGGTGCGCGCATCATCACGCTCGAGGATGGTCGGGTCATCGAGCGCGGCACGATCGTGGCGACGCGCGGACGGATCACCTGCGTCGGTTCGTGTTCGACGAGGGGCGCCGACCGCGTGATCGACGCGAGCGGGAAGACGATCATTCCGGGGTTCGTCGACATGCACTCGCATCACTTCCGTGAGTATCGCGGGATCATCCCGCCGCAGGCCTTCGAGGCGTCCATCCCGCTCGCCTTCGGGGTCACGACGAGCATGGACAACTCGATGTGGTCGCAGGACGTGTTCCCGGCCGCGGAGATGATCGAGGCCGGTGTGCTCGTGGGTCCACGCGTCTTCAGCACCGGTGATCCGCTCTATGCCGGCGATGCCGCGCGACGCAATGAGCTCACGAGCTACAAGGTCGCAGAAGAGAACATCGTACGACTCCAAACGTGGGGCGCCGTCGGGCTCAAGCAGTACCTGCAGCCGCGGCGCGATCAGCGACAGTGGGTCTCCGACATCGCACGCAAGCACGGCCTCATGGTCACCGCCGAGGGGGATAACCTCGAGTACAACCTAGGCATGATCATGGATGGACAGACGGGCTGGGAGCATCCGTTGAGTCTCGTGCCGTTGTACAGCGACGCCACGACATTCTTCGGCAAGAGCCGCACGACATATTCACCGACGTTCAACGTCGGCGGGCCCGGTCCATGGAACGACGAGTTCTTCTTCGGAGAGTCCGACGTCTGGAAGAACGAAAAGCTCCGTCTGTGGATGCCGTGGCAGCAGCTCGTTCCCCACTCGCGGCGGCGCGTTCTTCGCCCCGCGACAGACTATTCGTATCCGCTCCTCGCCCAACAGGTGGCCGACATCATTGCGCAGGGTGGGCACGGCGCAATCGGATCGCACGGGCAGCAGCACGGGATCGCGTCGCATTGGGAGGTGTGGATGGCTGCGTCGGCCATGGGGCCGATGGGAGCGCTCGAGCTGGCGAGCAAGCAGGGATCGATCTTCCTCGGCGCGGAACGCGACGTGGGGTCGATCGCGGTGGGTAAGCTCGCTGACCTCATCGTCCTCAATTCCAATCCGCTGCAGAACATCCGGAACACGGCGGACATTCGCTGGGTGATGAAGGGGGGCGTGCTATACGACGGGATGGCGCTCGATGAGGTGTGGCCTCAGGCGCGGCCCTACGGTCCGCGTCCGTGGATCAACAAGGAAGCGCTGAACGCCGGGCCGCGCGCTGCGGATTACTGGGATCGGAAGCCGCAGTAGCCCGTGATGTGATGGCGGGCGGTCGCGGTCTCGTTTTCTTGCGCGCCGCCCCCATCCTCATCTTCTCGCGGGCATCGTGACCGCCACCCCGTTCCTCCGTTCGGTCGCATCTTGCCTCCCTATGCGCTATTTCTCCGGAGGAAACGGGCGAGTCCTTCCTCATCATCTGCAGTGGATATCAACGGTGTGCCTGGCGGGCATCGAGTTCTCGTACGAAGCTGCCGGGCTGAGTTCGGTTGGCGGGCCATTTGTCGCGCTCGACTCCTGATCGCGCTTGCTGTGTTCATGACCACCGGCGTGGCCTGCGTTCGCACAGGTGCACCCGGAACTTTGTCCACGGGCAGGCCCGTGCTCACACGCGTCAGCCCTGACTCGGTGGCCATTGTGCAGGGTGGAAATGTGGCCCTCGACGTAGCCGGGGCCGGCTTCCACGCCGACTCCAATGTGGTGACGATCGGCCCGCTGGTGCTGCAGCCGGTCAAGTCATCGCGCAACGGCACGACGATCCGCATCATGCTCCCGGATCGGGTCGCGCGAGGCGGTGGCGCGGCGCCGGAGCTCTGGCTCACGGGTTCCTACCAGGTACGCGTGGATACTCCGGCGGGCCGCTCCGGTTCGCTACCGCTTTTTGTGAGGGCCGAGAGCTGAATGCTCACCAGGACCTGGTTGTTCTACGTTGCGTCCAGCTCGCTCGGTTCCCTGCTGTTACTGGTCGCCTGTCGCGGTGACGGACCGGTTGGCCCTCAGGTCCCGCCAAGGGTGGTCATTACGGGTGGCGATCAGAGTCTCGTGTCCGGCGCTTCGGTCCAGCTTGCGGCCGTCTACAGCGACGCTCGGGGTCGACCAGTTGCCGGCGCGACATTCAGCTGGAGCAGCTCCGACCAGTCCGTCGCGTCCGTCTCAGCCACGGGAGTCGTGACGGGAGCGCTCGTGGGAACGGCGACGATCACCGCGACGTCCAACGCGACGAGTGGCACGGCGACGATGACCGTCACAGCGGGGACGCCTGCCGGGATGACCTTTCGGGTGCGGCCCGGTGGAGCATCTGCCGGTGTCGCCTTGAGCACCCAGCCCGTGATCGAGCTGCGTGACGTTCGAGGGAACCTTGCGAGCACAACCGCGAGCGTCGTCACAGCCTCGATCGCGTCCGGCGGAGGAACACTGATCGGTGAGGTGTCCGTGACGTCGTCCGGAGGGATTGCGACTTTCACAACGCTTGCCATCGGGGGAACGATTGGACCGCGGACGCTGAACTTCTCGGCGCCGGGATTGCCGCCGCTGACTACGGACGAGATCAACCTGCTGTCCGGCCCGGCGTCATCGTTGGGATTTCGCATACAGCCGGCAGGTGGTGGGCTGAACTCCGCGTTCACTGCACAGCCGGTGATCGAGGTGCGTGACGCATATGCAAATGTGGTGACGAGCTCCGCCGCGACGGTGATGGCGGCCATCACGGCGGGGGGCGGCACGCTCACTGGTAATTCCGCGGTGGCAGCTGCGGGTGTGGCGACATTCGCCGGCCTGGGTATCACAGGGAACCCGGGGCCGCGTACGCTCGCCTTTTCTACAGCAGGATTGCCGCCTTTGACCCTGACCACGACGCCGTGTGACCTGACCCGGCCCCCAACGGTGGGGTTGTCTCAGACCGCGCGCGCGTTGACCCTGTACACCGGCACGCCGGCCGTCAGCGACACGGTCGCGATCCTGGATCGCACGGGCAGTTGCACCGCGCTCGCGGGATTGACGGTAACGACAGCCTTTCCGGCAACGTCTGGCTGGTTAGCCTCTACGATTCGGAATCCTGCTTCTCTGATTCTCACCTTTACTCCCGGCCAACTCGGCTCCGGAGCGTACACGGCGTCGGCCACGGTGTCCTCCACCAATGGCGGATCCGTTGTGCTGCCCGTGACGATGACTCTGCGTCGACCGTTCATCATCAGCTACGGGACGCCGGAGGAGCGTGTCAACCAGCTGGACCCCAACCAGACGCTTGCGCCGACGATCGTTGTCCGCGACACGTCAGGCAGCGTCGTGATTCTTCCCGTCACCGTCACCAGTCGCGCGCCGTCGATTGTCGGTGCCTCGTCCACCGGTATGGTCACGGCGCGACGCGAAGGACAGGGGTGGGTTGTCGCGCGGCTCGTGGGGGAGAACAACGTCTCCGATTCGGTATTCGTGAACGTCACGCGCGGGCCAGGGCCCGTCTTGCGGACAGATCTCAGGCGGCTCGAGTATGATCGCAACAACACCTTCGCGGTCGACGTGCAGATCGATACGCGCGGCGCGATGGTCGCCGGGGCCCAGGTAGTGTTTACGTGGCCGGCACTGAACGACACGCCGGGCACCCTGACGATGACATCGTTCACGGAAGGCACAGCAGGAAACCCGCAGATCACCATCGACCAGAACCGGGGCACGGCACGTATCAGCATCGCGTCGGCGACGGGCATTGGTGGTGTCATCACGCTGGGGAGATTCAACTTCACGGCCAGTGTGAGCGGGTCCGGGCAAATGACCACGAGGTTCATTGAGCTCGTCGGTGTGGACCAGGCATCTCTGCTCGAGAACGCTTCATCGCTTCAATACCCGATCGTGGTCCGTTAATGGACGGCCGCGTGTTCCGCGAGGTAGCCTCATGTCATTAGGAAGGCGCATGCTGATCGGCCTCTGGTCGCTGTCCTTTCTCTCCTGTCATGATCCGCGGCAGGGGATCGTCATCTCACCAGGGACCAATGCTTCGGTCACCGTGGCAGCGCTGGTCGTGGGACGAGAGTCTGGCATCGACTCGTTGGTCACCGTCTCGCTCCGACTCAACCCGGGTTCGGCCGTGGGGCGACTTGGCAGCTTAACGGGGTCGGTCGGCTTCGATACGCTCAGGCTCCGGTTCCTGGGCGACGCAACGGACAGTGATGGTGCCGTGCGAGCCGTGCATGCGAAGCAGGGCCTCGTCCGCATCGCCGCACTTTCCACGAGCGGACTCGTCTCACCCGTGGTGAAGCTGCGCTTCAGTGTGCACGATCGGGCCGCGCTGGCAACCCTGGTTCTGCAGATCAGCGAGTTGCACACTCTCGATGCGACCGATGTGCGCGGCTCGTTGGTCATTTCGCCGGTTGCTGGGACGCGCTGATGCGCACTGAAGCTTTAGCGGCCGAGGATCGGCGTCGCCGACCAGGCAGGTGGATACCGGCGTGGCTCTGCCTGCTTGCCTCGCTTCCAGCATTCGCGCAAACCGGAGAACCGCTCAAGGAAGGCGACCCGCGCGAGCGCGCCGAGTGGATGCTGGCGGAGCGAGCGTATCCATTCGCCGCGACGTCGCGAAGTGCGGTGGAGGCTGCGCGCACGGCGGGGGCCGCGTCGTCTGGTTTGGCATTCATCGCCGGCCCGTGGCGTTCGGTCGGGCCATTCGGGTTCCAGAATAACGGGTTCTTCGGATCGTCGCCGCAGGTGGACGGCGGGCGCGTCGCGGCCATCGCCGTGCACCCGCACAATCCGTTCACCTATTATGCAGGCTCCGCTTCCGGAGGCGTCTGGCGAACCACCAACGGCGGCGCGTCGTGGGCGTCATTGACCGACTCGCAATGCTCGCTCACGACGGGTGCGGTGGCGATCGATCCGGTGGATCCTTCCATTGTCTACGTCGGAACTGGTGAGCCCCGGCAGTCGTTCGGCTGCGGGCTGTTGCGCTCCTTCGATGCTGGGGCGAGTTGGAGCGAGATCCGTGGGGGTGGCGTACTCGCACCCGTAACCGGAGTCGGCAATCAGACGTACCGGATCGCCGTGGATCCCGCGACCGCAGGCTCACGCACCAGCACCGTTGTCCTCGACGCGACGCAGACCGGACTTCACCGCTCGGCCAACAGCGGCACGACCTGGCTCACTACCCTCGCGGGGGTCGTCACCGATGTCCGCGCGGACCCCACGCAGCCCGGTGTCTTCTGGGCGTCCGTCGGCAACAGTACCAGCCGTGGCGGGATCTACAAGTCCAGCGATGCAGGACAGACCTGGGACCGCGTGTACGTCGCGCCGAGCAACGTTGGACGCATGGCGATCGCCATCAGTGCCAGCGCCC
>JBQTIW010000204.1:0-7371 GCA_052387735.1 Gemmatimonadaceae bacterium | reverse complement strand
GGGCGAGAGCTCGCGCAGGATCGGCTCGACCAGGGCCCGGAAGGCGCGGAGCGGATGCGTGGCGGGAATCCGGTCCTCGAGGTCGAGGAGGCTGAAGAGCTGCCGCTGGGTCGACTCCGCACCACGCATGGGACGCCTCGCCGGGGGAAGGTGCGCCACGTTAGGCATCCGAGGCCCGGCCGACAAGCCCAGATTTGTGATCCTTTTTCAGCAGCCTGCTACAGGATACGGTACTCTTCGAGTTGCCTGCCGTCTCGGGCAATGTGTTTGTCGATCACGCGCTTGGGTACGCCCAGAAATCCTAAGATGGACTGTTCCAGCAAGAATCTGAGGGCCAAAGTGTGGCGAATGAGGAGTTTGGGTTCCGCAGATGTTCGCAGCTTCGGATCCCGGTGAGTGAGGTAGTTCCTCGCGTCGACGACTTGTCCCACCAGGTGCCGATTGAAGTTGCGAAGTACCTGTCGAGCCTCCGGGCACAATCGCTGCATCAACGCTTCGAGCCTATTGCGAAGCGACGGTTCGTTCCAGTACCTCACCCTCGCTAGGAGTGCCTTGCGGACCTGAGGGTCAAGATCGAGATCGGAACTACAGAGCACCGCTTCTATCTGTTCGCGTAGAACATTGTAGTACTCAGCGGAAATCAGGTGTGTCGCGTCGCTTCCGCGGTGCAGCACCTCCGCCGATTGAGCGAGGTTTAGGAACTGTGTCTCGACGAACGTTTTTGGGGCATTCACCACTGAGAAGTAGAGGTCCAGCGCCGATCGAATCTCATCCTTTGCCGCAACCAGTTGGCAGAGGGGCGAAGGCCACACCTCCTCCAAATCTTGAAGGGTGAATCGCATCGCGTCTCTTGCAATAGCACGGCTCTGCCGTCTTGGTGCCCCATGTCGGATCACAATCTCGTGGGCTGCGACTGCGGGATCAGCACCAGCTAAGGTGACATGTAGAACTTCCGCCGCTATGGGCGAGCCGACTGCAAGTGCCAGAAAGTTCTCGAAGTCGGCTAGCGGCCCGTTCAGGAACGCGTTCACCGTTAACCCATTCGCGAACTCATAGAGCGCCTGCACCGACTGCCCAATAGTTGCGCCCTCCAGCGTCAACGGATGAAATCCGAGCTGGGTGCTGAGAGTCAACAGCCACCCGTCCACCGCGAATGTCGAGTCGTCAGGGAAGGCAAATTGATGACGAACACGGACGATCTGCTGAGTCTCTTTGTCTGCCAAGATTTCTTGAACGAGCCCGTTCTGGCCGCTCCAAGCATGTAGGTTCGGAATTGTCGCACGGGCAACTACAATCCGAAGGCCTTCGAGAGCATCAGCGTGTGCGCCGATAAGTGCGATCTGCGATGTCCACGCACACGAGGAGACACCGGTCCCCCAGCTCCTGTTAGTCTCATGGCACCCAAACAAGGTAATGCTCTTGCTGTCCGTTGTTCGACCGTGAATTACGCGCTCGCTACCCATACGCTGTGGTGTTTCCAGCGGGTCGGAAAACAGCCCGATCGCCTCCAGTCGCATGCCGGTACCCGACTCAAATGTCAGGGTGCCGGCAAGTTGATCATCGGGTCTCGCCGGGAGCCACCACAGTCCCTTCCACGATCTCTCTACCGCACACTCATGTTCTGTCATCAGTACGCGCCTCTCAGCTAACTCGGTTCGAACTTCCAGTAGTACTCAGCTCCAACGGAGCCAGCTGGAGACGACTCCGACAAGGTGACGGTTCTGGTCGTCAATGTAGTTGTCGGCCGAATTCCGTAGTACTGCCCACCCTGACAAATCACCCTTAGGTACCGAGCCCTCAGACGAGAAGACCCGCCCGGCAATGAAATGTCAACGCTCGGGGGATTTCACAATGCTGCTCGCTCGACCGCAGCGTTGTCGGATCGCAGAAACGAAATGAGGGGGGCACGTCTCTCCCGCTCACCCCGGTTCAGCTGTCGTGACATTCGCTGCCTAAGCAGCGCGTGCCACTTCACCCTCCCCACCAGCAGCCGGTTCCGTCGGCGTCGTCACGCCAACCTCCCCGGCCATTGGGGTCACCTTCTCGGTTCGTACGAGACCGCGCCATTTCGCCAGCTTGTGCTCGGAGTGGGCCCACTCCTCCGACAAGATGGGATCCAGCCCCTGCACGAGCCGCCTGCCCCGCGTCACTAACTGCTGGAGGCCAGCCGCCGCTGCGTTCCGGTCTGTCCGACGGGCTTCACGCTCGTCCAGTTCCTTCCGCAGGTTCGTCACGGCGTTCTCCAGGCCTTCGACGAACGTGCCGTCGTATCCCGCCGCGGCGAACAGTGCCGCCTTCGACCCGATGTGCTCCGACATTGCCTTCGCCGACGCGATCACCCGCTCGTAATCGACCGCCTTCTGCATCAACAGCGCCTTACGCACCGTCGGATCGTCCGGAGACATCCCCTTGGCCAGCTCTGACACCGGCCGCAGAAATTATCTCCGGAGCTTCCGATCCAGGTCTCGCGCCGCACGCGTTCCGGACTGGAACGCGTGCGGCGCGGAATCCTGTTCCACTGCGAAAGCATCGAGTCGTCCGATGACCTCCGACAGCGCTTTCACTTGTCGAGACACGTGCCCGAGTCGGGTCGTTACCTCGTTGGCCGCGAGATGCGCGTGCACACGCCTTAACAGCTGCAGCCCCTGCTTTGTCCTGCTCCTCATACCACTAACCACCTTCGGGAGACCGGAAGACGGACCCCAGGGCCCAAAGAGGGGACCAAAAGGGCCCAGTGATGCTCCCGACTCGTTCCAAATCTTTCGCGTACCAGGACTCCCCTCTGAGCCGGTCTCCGTCTTCGGCCCCGTCGAGACGGTAGAATGCGGCACCGCGGCGCCTCCGTTTCCCACAGGCTCGCGTCAATGCGCACCCTCGGAACAACCCGTCAGTCAGCAGCCCGCTTGACGCGCCACACCTGAACCGTCTGCACATCGAGTGAATCGCGAACGGACAGGAGCAGCTCGGAGCCCCGAACGCTCTCGATACGCGCGGTGTCGGGGAGCCGTACACGTCCCACGGGCCGCGCAGCGCTGTCCAGCACTATCCAATCGAACGCTTCAGCAAGACCGCGCACCGGCGCCTCGAACCTACCCAACCACAGCTGACCGCCATGGTCCCACAGCGCTCGGCTGATGGCCGGACGAGTTTTCGGGAGTAACTCCGGTGCGACGATGTCGTTGACGGCGGCTTCGATGCGTTCACGCGGTGCCCCGGGGGGCATCGATGCCAACAACCTCGCGCGCGCGCTCGCGACCTCGGCCTCCGTGAGCGGTTCGTCGGCGAGCGACCAGCGCACGATTCGACGTGTTCTCAGATCACGATCAGCGACCCGTACCTCGAATGCTTCTCCTGATCCATAGGCGATCAACTCCGCAACTGCCACGAACGGCGCATTCGAGAAGAGCTGTCGCGCATCACCGCGATCGGACTGTCCTGTGTAGACCCCGTTGAACGTGGGCGACATCGCAAGCGCGCGTCCGGAAGTGTCGCTCACTGCGAGTTGTCCCGTGAACTGCCAGCGACGGATGCGCACGCCCTGAGGAACCGGGCCCGGGTACTCACCCCGGAGCCAGAAGGCAAGCGGTCGCACGCCCCCGGTGATCCAGGTTTCCCGAGGTGTGTCATATTCCGTGGGAGCCTTCGGCGTCGGGACGAGGAGCCGGAACCCACTGTCGACGGTGAAAAGTGAAAAGCGACGTCCGGACAGGTCCCACACGCCGATCGTGTCGCCCACGACCGACACCGTCATCATCCCACGGAACTCGCCCGGTCCACTGCCATCACGACCGATTGTACGCAGGTGGCGTCCTGCAGAATCGTACAGATACAGGCGTCGCTGGCGCGCGTCCGCCACGAGCAGGCGTCCCGCGGATACCCAATGAGCCGCACTCACGTACACAAAACCGGTGGAGTCGGGGCTCTCGAGCGTCACTCGCGCCCGCGTGTCCACTTCCCACGCGGGTACCGACGCGATCGTGGACGTAATCGTAGTAATCGCGATGCCCGCCGAGTCGACCGTCGTCAGGGCAACGTCGGGACCTGCGTCGCTGCGACACGCCGCTACACCAACGAGCATGAACATCAAGCAGTGCTTTCGTCCCACGGGCCGGTTCCGATGAGTCGCCGCAGAAGTACCGCCGGGGGTGCCGGCCCGCAAGTGTACGACACGGATGTGCGGCATCGCGACATGCGCTGCCTGGACAGCGCATGCCACTCCCTCGGCTCCCCATGCAGCGCGATCGAGCGCGTCCGATCGGCCCCCGTCACGAAGGACGGGCGACATCTCGCGCGCTGGCGCCGTCAGGCGTCGATGTGTCGACGGTGCATTGGTACCTCCCGGCAGTACATTGCGTCCTGGTGACCGGACAACGGACTTCACGGGGTGACGAACTCGTCCCGCCTGCTGTCAGTCGGGTCGTGGCGACTGGTGTGTGGGTCGAGCGGACGTTTCAACGTGCTCACCGATCCTCGCAGGCGCACCCGGGCCAGAATCAACGGCTACCCTTCTCTCGGAGTCGCTGAATCTCCTCCAGGATCTCGATGTCCGCCGCGTCCTGCAACCAGCCCGTCCGTTTGGATTCGATCAGGTCGGCGAGGGACACGGTGGGCACTGGAACACCTTCAACGTCGAAGATAGCGATGCGATGACGGGCATCGTCCCATTGAACGTTCCATGCCCGCGTGAGAATGTCAACGTTAGGCGTGTCACCGACCATCGTTACCGCGCGCGATGCCACGTCTTCGGGTCGGAGATCGGCGGCGATGCCGAACCCCAGCGTACCTAACGCATGCAGGACGCGGGCGGCGTTTTCGACAGTCGCCTGGATCAGGATATCAACGTCGCGCGTCGCACGTGTCGTCCCCCACAACTGCATGGCCGTGGCACCGACGACCGCATAGTTCGCGTTTGCCTCGTTCAGTCGACTGCACACGCGGGCGACCCGCGTCTCGTATTCGGTCATGTGCCAGTCTCTCGTTTTCGTTTCCAGTCGAGGAAGGCATCGTAGGACTCGAATGTTTGAGGAGCTTGTGGCCGAACCGAGGACGTACGCTCGCTGAGTCGCAGCGTCTCCTCGGCTTCACGAACACGCTGTTCGGGCGTCAGGGTGAGATCACGGCGCAGCTGGGCGGAGCGTGACGCGCCAAGTGCAGAAGACGCTTCCGCTGCTGCCTGACTGGCGACGTACTGCCGAATCGCCTCCGCGACGATCCAACTGCGGGAACGGTCGAAGCGAGTGGCCAGCCGATCTGCAGCCACGAGATCGGGTTTGGGCAGGGTGATGGCGATGCGCGCGTAGCGGACCTTCCTGGGCATATGAAGTATTACTCAGTAATACCCATACCGCGCAAGGTCACGTTCGCTGTTCTGTGACGCGAGGAGGACGCTGCGTTCCGCCATCGTCGCTCGCGCTGCTCGCTCGTGCGGAACGACAAGGCGCCAGGTGGTATCAGGGTCGGCCACGACCTGGTGTCGTTGATGACGCCTAAACTCTCAGATAGCTCCACTCACGCGAGAAGGGGATGCGGCTCATGAGCACCGCACGATCCCTGAGCACGACGAGCCGGTCGCTCGGATTGATCCCGATCCCGACTTCGCATCGTAGAGCCCAGCCCGACCGAAAACGTCATCCCTCCCTCGATCACCGTGTCGTCGCCTAACGCCAGGAATGGCGCCTGGTGGCCGACCAAGGTCTGCCCCTGCCCGTGACAAGGACGATGGCAGATGCACTCCTGCATCCCCTGCTTGAGCTAGTCCTCGTGGACCTTGTACGCGATCTCCGAGCAGACCGCGCCCGGCTTCGTTTCCTCGACGATCATCGGTGCAACACCACGACGTGATGAGGCCGCGGTCAATGGCGGGTGAGAACCAGTACACGGTGTGCGCTTCGTTCACCGCAGGAGCGCCCATGTGGTGCGCTCACCGCTTCCGCGAAAGCAGCCCGTGAAGTAGACGAGATTGGTGTCGCTCTGGAGGAGCACGGCGTCCGCGCCTCGATCCCGGGCCTGCTCCCGCAACCGTCGCGAGCGTGCCTGCTACCAGGAGAGGGGCAGACGATCGACCCCAACCGGAGCCGGAGTCGGATGGAACCTGTTGTCGACGAGCAGTCGCTCCGAGCCCGCGGGCTGGGCGTCCATCGACTGGGCGGCGAGCGACTCGGCGGCAACCGATGCCGCGGCGATCGAGAAGCCCATGTTGCGAACGAAGTCGCGGCGCGAGGCGGACATGTCGGAGAAGCTAGGCCCCGGGGATGACCGCGTAACAGCGCGCCTCGGTCCGCCGCGACGCACAACCGGGGTCGGGTAGCGGCGCCCCGGACATGAGGTAGTTTGAACCTGACCGCCATGACGCGGCCAGTTCCACTGTACTCGAATGCCTCGGAGGCTTGCCACATGGAGCGTAAGACCGCGCATGATTTCGACCAGGAACTGCTGATCCTGTTCGACGCCTACGTCCATGGAGGACTCGACCGCCGTGGGTTTCTCGACAAGGCCGCCAAATACGCAGTGGGCGGCGTGACGGCCGCGATGCTCCTGGAGCAACTGAGTCCCAGGTTCGCCGAAGCCCAGGTCCTGCGAACCGACGACGAGCGAATCGCCCCCGAGTACATCGTCTACGATTCGCCGAGCGGCTACGGCAAGGCGCGGGGCTACTTCGTGAAACCCGAGCGAGCGACGGGCAAGCTGCCGGGTGTCCTCGTGATCCATGAGAACCGCGGCCTCAATCCCCACATCGAGGATGTTGCTCGGCGCTTCGCCCTCGAGAACTTTGTCGCCTTCGCGCCCGACGCACTCTTTCCGCTCGGCGCCTATCCGGGCACCGAAGACAAGGCGCGCGAGCTGTTCCCCCAGCTCGATCAGGCAAAGACGCGCGAGGACTTCATCGCCGGCGCAGCGTTCCTAAAGTCGCGCCCCGAGTGCACCGGGAAGATCGGCGCGGTGGGCTTCTGCTACGGTGGTGGCATGGTGAATTTCCTCGCGACGCGTCTGAGCGGCGACCTGGGAGCCGGCGTCGCGTTCTATGGTTCGTCACCGAACGTCGCCGACGTGCCGAAGATCAAGGCGCCACTAATGATCCAAAGCGCCGAGGTGGATGAGCGCATCAACGCGAGCTGGCCGGCGTTCGAGGAGGCGCTCAAGGCAGCGAAGGTCCCCTACGAGCGACATCTCTATCCGGGCACGCAGCACGGATTCCACAACGACACCACGCCGCGTTACGACGCGCCAGCGGCGAAACTGGCCTGGGAGCGGACGCTCGCGTTCTTCAACAAGAACGTTCGTTAGGCCGAGCGTCCATCCTGCTGGCGCGGCCGCACCCTGAAGGGGAGACTCTGCTCCAGAGGTCAGGCCGTGGCCGAGGACGACCTCACC
>JBQTIW010000203.1:0-16104 GCA_052387735.1 Gemmatimonadaceae bacterium | reverse complement strand
GCACGTCATCCCGTACACAAAGCCGCACGCGCCCACGAGGTGCTGGATGGCTTCGTCGTTCTGGCCGTACGGATAGGCGAATGCGGTCACGGGCGTACCGAGGCGATACTCGAGCGCGCTCCGCGAGCCGATGACCTGACGCACGACGTCGGCAGGGGAGAGACTCGTCAGGCGCGCGTGCGTCATGCTGTGCGCGCCAAAGGTGACGCCGCGATCGCGCAGCCGCAGGATCGCCGGCCAGTCGAGCACCGGCTCGGCATTCCCGTCACGGTCCCATTCATTCCAGCGTCCGACGCTGTCGGTGACGACGAAAACGGTTGCCCCGAATCCGTATCGCTCGAGCAGCGGAAAGGCGTACTCTTCGAAGTCGCGAAAGGCGTCGTCGAAGGTGATCATGACGGCGCGGCCCTCGATCGGTCGGCGCGCCGCGGTGGCCCGCCGCCACTCGTCGAGGCCAATGCTCCTGAAGCCGCAGTCGCGCAGATAGCGGAGCTGGCACTCGAACACGTCCGGCGTCATGCGATACCGATCGCGTTCCGCGCCGCCGGTGGGCGCGACGCGGTGATACATGAGGATGGGGAGCCGCTCCGTCGTCATCGGCGCCGCTGGTCGTCGCGCGCCCACGCGTCCGCCCCAACGAATGGATGCAGCGATGCGATCCACGGGGAGCTCCACCTGATCTGTCTCCACGATCTCGGGAGTGCGCCCAGGCGAACCGTCGCTCGCCCGAAACAGCGCGATCCGGTACAGAGGCGTGCGGAGCTCGCGCACGAGCTCGAGTCCTCGTATCGCGCGAAACGAACGCACGATGGTCTCGGCGCCGAACGGAACGTCCCAGTCGAAACCGGTGCGACCGGGGTCATCGACCAGCACGTTGGCGTGCGTCGTCAGCAGATGCCCACCGGGAGCCAGCCCGCTCACGAGCTTTTCGGCAGCGCGCTGCAGCTCGTCCCGCCCCCCAACGTAGTACAGCATCTCACTGCACACGATCAGGTCGAAACCCCGCGGCAGCGGATCGCGAACAAGGTCGAGCCGCCGGAACTCGACATTGTGGCAGTTCCGACATCGATCGGCGGCGCCTTCGAGCGCCACGTCCGAAATGTCGGTCGCTGCGAGACGACCCACCAACGGGGCGAGCTGACGGGTGAAATGTCCCTCGGCGCATCCGATCTCGAGGGCTCGCGCGATGGGCCCCGGAGGAAGGAGGGACAATGTCTGTTCGTACTTTGTCTGCTCATAGGCAGACGAGTAGGACCAGGGGTCTGCGCGCTCGGCGAAGAGCGCGTCGAACTCGAATCGTGCACCCGCGCCTGCATCCGGGCTTGCCTGACGATGCTCAGCATCGATGGGACTCTCCACGGGGGCTCGCCCTGCTGCGGTTCCCGATCTCGGAAGCCAGAGCAGCTCTGGAGCATAGACGACGGTGCCTGGGCCGTCGCCCTTCACGTCGAGCGTGGGCGTTCCCGCGTGTGCCTCGGCGTTGCGGATGACGTCGACCGTCTCCCAGGGCAGCACGGCCTTTCGCGACGCACTGGTGCCCAGCGGCCGCGCGAGCCGGCGCGCAACCACGACCCCCGCCGACGCGTCGGGCATTGCCGCCGAGGCCGCTGCCTCCCACCCAGGCGCCAGGTACGCGTCCCGCGCCCGAACGACGATCCCGTGCCGCATCGACCGAGCCGTCGAGGCGAGCCTCGTCAGGCGCTCGCGCAGGGTGGACCCGTCGTCGAGCGGGCGTCCGAGGAGCGCCTCACGAATCGCCACGCGACACAGCTCGTATCCGAGCGCGTCGGTCACTGCCGACCGCAGTGCGTCAGGAGCAACTCTGCCGCCGTCAGCCGGCATCTCGATCGCGGCGATCGGCACACCACCCACCGTCACCTCGACAAGGGCGGACACCCCATCGACGCGCACTTCCCGGACCGGCCCCGAGACCTCGATTCGCGTCCACCGGGGGGACGTGTCGAGCCTAACGCGTCGCAGTGCCTCCCGCAGTCGTGATGTCAATCCGGGAGCAGCCTCGCGCTCCTCGGGCGGCGACGGCGGTCCCCACACTTCTTCCAGGAACAGATCCCAGCCGGCGGTGTCCCGCAGTCGCACCGAACGTTCGGCTGGCTCCTCAGGCAGGTCGCGCGCGAGGCACCGGTCTCCGCGCCAGGCGCTCCAGCCATCGGCGTCCCGCCGATACGCGAGGCTCCGATACACGCCGTAGTCGAAGAACTTTTCGAGGACTTGCCACGCAAAGCGATCGGCGACTGCATCGCGCAGGACCGAAGCGGGAACCACGCCGCAGGCCGGCAGCTCAATGCGCCCGAGCTGCACGCCTTGCAGACGAACGATCAGGTGCAACCGCTCGATGTGCGCCTCGACGCGGACGTCTTCGATCGGTGACGTGACGTCGAGAACATGCACGTGAGTCGCGGCGAGGGTACACACCGTCTGCAGGGCGTAGCTCGCGAGGATGGCCTGGTCGAAACCAAGGGCGATGGCGCGCGCGAGTCCGCGCGCACCGGTGCGGGACTCAGTCGCGGCAAGGAACGCCGCGAGCGGCGGCGCGATCCGCGGCCAGAGCTCGAGGAGAACGCCGGAAGACCGCTCCAGCACCAGCGGCACTGGCTGCGCGATGCTCTCTCCCAGGCAACGCGGCTCGTCAGGCACGACGCCTGCCGGGATGTGGGCGACCAGCGGCAACGGATCCCCTCCCCTCGCCAGCACGGCGCCCGCCGTGTAGCAGACGAAGTTCATCACGGCCTCATCTCGCTCCGCCGCCGGGCGTCCCATCGCGTGCGGCGCATCTGGAGGCAGGCCGAGCGGTGGATCGGGGCGGTGACCCAGATCCAGGACGCGAATCGCGTCGTCGAGGAGCGGCACCGGATCCCTCGACAGCGACCCTTCCCGCATTCTATAGAAAGCGAGCGTCTCGGGCACCCTCCCGAAGCGCGCGCCGAGCCGGGCGATCCGCTGCCACATCACCCAGTCGTGGGCAATGCGGAAGGCGGCATCGAACCCCCCAGCCGCTTCGACCAGCGTGCGTCGAATGACGCAGGCGTGAATTGCGAACGCACATCGTTTCGCGAATGTGTCGAACAGATCACCCGTGGCCAGGCAGCGCTCCGCCGCCCGGATCTGTCCGGTGGAGTCGACGTGCGCCCAGCCGCAGTGCACCGCGTCGAGCGTCGCATCGGCTGCGAGGTGCGCCGCAGCCCGTGCGAGCCAGGTCGAATCGATCCAGTCGTCCGCATCGAGAAAGAACAGCCAGGGATGGCGGCTGTGACGGATTCCGGTGTTGCGCGCCGCAGCCGATCCGCCGTTAGGCTGCCGCACCAGTCGGATCCGTGGATCGCAGGACACAAACGACTCGACGACGGCCGCGCTCGTGTCGGTCGACCCGTCGTCGACCACGATCGCCTCCCAGGTGAGCAGGGTCTGCGCGAGCATCGAGTCCAACGCGACGCCGATGGTCGCGGCGTCGTTGTAGGCCGGAATGACAACCGAGACGTTGAACGTCCCGGCAGCTGGGGTGGGGCTGGTCATGTGCCGCCCCTCACGACGCAGTCCCCGCAGCGGGGGCGCGCGCCCTCAGCGGCCAGGGGGCTCTCCTGCCGGCCACCTCCTCGAGCGCCAGAGCGGCAGCCAGAGGGCCGGCAAGGTGCCTGACGAGCTCCGATCCGATGTGGCGCCCGCGAAGAGGCTCCGCGCCGGCTCGCGGTTCGACGCGGCCGATCTCCCGCCCGGCGAACAGGACACGCAGGGCATCCGGGCGCGCGGCGTCGACCGCCGCCGCCGCGGCGACGACCCCGTCGGCCAGGTCGATGCTCAATTCGCCGCCGCGCCGATTGCCCTCGACGATTCGTGCCGCTTCTGCGATCGACACGAGCGCGCTTTTCCCGCCGAGAAAGCTCGCCACGCCGCGCCAGTACTCGTAGTACATGAGTGCGGCGTTGACGCGCCGCCACGATCCGCGCATGCGCAACCACTCGAGCCCGTCGAGAAGCAGGGACGCGGCGCGTGCGATCAACCCACCAACAGCCGGCGCCCCGAACGCCAGACCCCTGAGTGTCCTGAGCGCGATCGTTCCCTGATCCAGCGACAGCGGGAGCGCCCGCCACAGTTCCGGGTGCAAACGCGCCAGCAGCGCATCGGCACTGCCCTCGGCCAGCTTGCGGCGCAGCAGCGACTCGCGTGGTCGCATCTCATGGTGGCGACCCCCGCCTTCCCGCGAGAACGCAATCCGCACCCCGCGCTTGATCAGGCGCAGCCCCAGCTCCGAGTCATCGCGGCAGCTGAACGGGAGCGAGGGCTCGAAGCCGCCGACGTCGGCAAACACCGACGCGGGCATCGAGAGGATCCCGGTGAAGACGTCGTGATACGCAAAGCGATGACCAGGCTCCGCCATCCGCTCGAGCTGCTGCTCCCACCACCCCCACACGGCGATGTGATGGAAGCCGGAGTCGGGTGCGCGCACGGGCACAGGCGCACCAATGAGTACCAGCGGTTCGCTGCCACCCGCTCGTGCATCGGCGTGAGCGGTTGCATGGACTTCGAGCATCGACGCGAACGGCTCGATGTCGTCGTCGACGAACACGATCGTCTCGCCGCGTGCCACCTGTGCTCCAAGGTTACGCGCGCGTGCGGCGCCGCCGGCCGGTGTCTGTTCCACCACACGCAAGGGCCACGGAAACGCAGTGCGCGACAGCACATCGACCGTGTCGTCGCTGCATCCGTCGGCCGAGACGATCACCTCGAAGCGATCCGGTGACAGCGTACCGTTTCGCAACGCCCCCAGCAGACGCAGGAGACTGGCGCGCCGATTGTGGGTCGGGATCACGACGCTCAGCTCGGGAGCTCGCGTCATCGTCTATCCGTCCGCCGTCGTGACGCGCGCCGCCCGGCGACGAGACACGAGGTACGCGCGCGGGCCGGCGAGGCACCCACGCAGCTCGGCGAGGGCGAGCCCGCGCGGAAGGACCCCCGACCCGCGTCCCCGAATCAGACCCGATAACTGCGACCCTAGCCACGCCATGGCGATTACCGGCGCTCGCGTCTCGCGCCGCAGCACGTGCCGTGTGAGAATCGCATAGATGCCGGTCCCGTACCCGCGGACCGTGTCACGCAACTCCGACCAGTCGCGCCGATGACGGTGCCAGCTCAGTGCACGCGGCTCGTAGTTGATGCAATACCCCGCCGCCATGATGCGAATGAACATGTCGTGGTCACCACCGGATCGCGTCGGCGTGCCAGCATCGAGCGCCTCGTCGAACGGACCGATCAAGCCAAGCACCGAGCGTCGCAGCGCCATGTTGACCCCTGCACCCACGAGACCGACGAGGAATGGGTCGCACGTCACCCCGTCGAATGTCCGTTGGGTGAAGCCACGCCCGAATCCGTTCGTTCGTTCAAAGCAGTGCTGCGCCTCGGTCTCGAGCTCCGCAGGCAGGGTCAGTCCCGTCACGCACAGCGTTCGCGGGCTGGTGAATGCGCGTTGCAGCGCATGGACCCATCGGGGATCGGGAGTCGCGTCGTCGTCCGTGAACGCCACCACGTCGTGCCGCGCCTCGGTCAGCGCGCGGTTGCGCGCGATGTCGAGCCCCGGGCGCGTTTCGCGGATGTAGCGAACACGCGGAAACCTGGCCACCACCTGACGCGTGTCGTCGCCCGCCGAACAGCTGTCGACGACGAGAACCTCATCTGCCTCGCCGTCGAGCGCGTCGATCGCGGTCAGGCAGGCCAATAGATCGTCCGGCCGGTCACGGGTGCATACGGCAACGGAAACCGTGGGCAACGAGCCCCGGCCTTCCGACGCATCATGCCCGAGGAACGCACGGAGGCGGAGCTGGGCCGCTGGCCATGCGGCATGCAGGAGCGCGGCCTCCCGCAGTATGGCTCCATCGATCACCCCACCGGACACGGGAAGGGTCACTGTGGCCACGGGCTCACCGTGCCATCGAATGAGCACGAACGCTCGCGAATACCGCTTCGGCACGTGCAACCGGTCCGGCAGTCTGGCAGCGTCGATCTGAGTGACGTGAGTGAGCATGCGATGCCTGGCGGGTCAGTCGGGCTTCGTCAGGACGACGAGATCCTGCGCTCCGACCCAGACGTCGGCCGTGCCGGACCACAACCCCGGTGCCGTAGATGAAATGGTCAGACCCGCCTCGGCGGCGAAACGAGCGATCAGCGGCTCGCGATACGCCGTCATCTGCTCCTGGTTCTCGGGGTTCACGTATGCAAATTCCTCGCCCCACGCCGGCAGCCCGTGATCGAAGTCAAAATCGGGCCGATCGAACCCGGTGGGTCGCGGAAGGCCGCGCCGGTAGCGATCAAGGAGAAACACGCTCACCACACAACGCCCGCCGGGGACCAGTACCCGAGCCGACTCGCGGAGATAATGCGCGGTGTTCTGCGGCAGCATGTGCGTGAACACCGAGGCCGCAAAGACCACGTCCTGCGTCGCGTCTTCCGCCGGGAAGCGGTAGTCGGTTGGTGCGTGCCGCCCGGTGGGATTGTAGTACGTGTTTCGCACATCGGCCCACACGAAGTCGAAGTTCGGATGCGCGGGGTGAAAGGCTCGCTCCAGAAACTCGATCTTCCGGCGGACGATGTCGAACCCGGTGTAGCGTCCTTCGCTCGACAGGATGTAGCGAAGGGGAAAAGCGATACGACCGAGCCCGCATCCGATCTCCAGCACGCGGCTCGCTCGCGCCAGCCTGCCGTAGACCCGCAGCACCATGCTCCATTCCTCGGCCCAGCGGAACCACTCCTCGAGGACGGTGATCCCCTCGGTTCCCATCAGATCCAGGGGCGGGACAAGGCCCGGCTCGTAGGCGACCCACGCGGGGTACTCGGGTGGAGGATGGCTCACCGGATGTCTCGGCTCAGCACGGCGGCGCGGCCGACGCCTCCGACATCGTCAGGCGCACCGCCGGACGCAGATGTACCAGTCCGTCGAACTCGTCCGAACCCCGGACTTCTACGTGCGCGGAGGGTCCGGAGAACGACTCGCGGCCCATCGTCTGTTCCCACACGAAGGTCTCGACGAGGTACACGCCGCGAGCCAGGTGCATGTGCAGTTCGAACTCGAGTCTGTAGGCACCGCTGCGTGGCAACGTGATGCCTAACTGGCGCGTGCCGGTGGAGAACAGGACCTCCCCGGTCTGCGTCGACCGGACCCGGAGACGAATGCTCTCCGGCTCCGCCCACCCTCCGTCACGAACCATGCACTCGAGTCTCACGCCGAGGCGCGCCCCTGACGGCACCGATCCCGCTGTCAATGAGAGCGATTCGATGCGGACCGCGCCGTCACCACCCGAGGTTGGAAGAACCCGCGCCACCCCTTCGAGATAGGCAGAGATGCACTCGTGCGGTGTGCCGCGGCGCACCACCCGGCCGCGGTCGAGGAGAATCGCATCGGTGCAGAGGGCTGTGATGGCGTCGAGCTGATGGGACACGACCACGACGGGAATCTCACGCTGCACGAGCTCCATCACCCGTCCGAATGCTTTCTGCTGAAACGCCGCGTCGCCCACGGCGAGCACCTCGTCGATCACGAGCACATCGGGCTCGAGGTGCGCGGCGATGGCGAACCCCAGGCGCGCCTGCATACCGCTGGAGTAGCGTTTCACGGGGGTATCGATGAACGGAGCGATTCCCGAGAACTCGACGATCCGCTCGAAGTTGCCCGCGATCTCGCGGCGCGGCATTCCCATGATCGCTCCCTGCAGAAACACGTTCTCGCGCCCGGTGAGGTCGGGATGAAACCCCGCCGCCACCTCGATGAGCGCTCCGACGCGGCCCTGCAGCACACAGTAGCCATGCGTCGGTCGCATGATCCGCGTGAGGATTCTCAGGATCGTCGATTTGCCGGCGCCGTTCGGCCCGATCAGTCCGAGCGACTGCCCAGGCGCCACCACGAACCCCACGTCACGCAGCGCCCAGAATTCGCCTTTCCACAGACCTTCGTCCGGGTCGCGACGGCCCAGTGCGCGCTTTGCCAGCGCGGGGATCACGTCCCGCAACCGATTGTGAATCTCGCCGTAGCGAAACTTCTTCCATACGTCGACGAGCTCAACGCGCCCCTGCGTCACACGTACTCCGCGAATCGGAACTCGGCGCGGTGAAAGATCACGGCACTGACAGCCGTCCCGAGGATCGCCCAGGTGCCCGAGTACACGAGCATCCAGGGACTCCACACCGTGACGCCTCCCAACCCCGTGAGCGGCTCGAGGAGGTTGTGTTGCTCCACGACGGCGATCCGAATCCCCTCGAGAAGGGGAGCGAGCGGGTTGACCATCAGCCATCGGAGGCCGCGCGGGCCGAACGCGTCGGCGTCGAAGAACACCGGCGTGAAGAAGATCCCGAAGCTCATCACGATCTGAACGAGGTGCTTGGCGTCGCGAAAGAAGACGTTCGCGCAACTCGCGAGCAGCACGACTCCCGTGGTCAGCGCGATCAACAGCACCACCAGCGGAATCGCCCACAAGAGCTCGACCGACACCCCCACGCCAAAGAACGGCAGCACGATCACCAGTGCGGCGGCGCCGATGGCCGTGTCGACCACCTGAGTCACGACCGTGGACAGCGGCAGCAGCTCCCGCGGGAAGTACACCTTGGTCACGAGCGGGAGATTGGCGGGAATACTCGCCGTGCCGAACCCCAGGGCACCGACGAAAAAGGCCCAGCCCAGCGATTTCAGCGCGACCCCACCCAGCTCTGCGCGCGACACGGGACCGCCAGCTGCATAGCTGAATGCGACGCGCAGCACCCACCCGGCGAGGACCACGATGAGGGGTGTGAGCACCGCCCAGGCCACCCCCATCGCCGCCTGCTTGTATCGGATGCGCAGGTCGCGCATGGTGAGCTCGCGCAGCAGCTCCCGGTAGTGCACGAGGTCGCGCAGGATCTCCCGGAGGTCGCTGACGATCGATGCGCGCGATGCGTCCTGGGATGGCGGCGGATGCGCGAGGTCGATTGGCGGGGGGTGAGGCTGCTGAACCACGGCGATCCGGGGGAGGCCTTACGGCGTCGGAGGTGGGCGGCTGCCGCCATGCCCGTTCTGGTCGCGACCGCCCGCGGAACGTAGGGTGGGCGGTGGAGATCGTCCAGTGTGGCAAGAGATGAAGACCTTGGCAATTGCCCCGTCCCCTTGCGCGCGGCATCGTTAGCCTTCGTCCATGACCCGAATCGAGGGACTGCCGATCAGATGCCGGTGAGCGCCGGCAGGGGAGCGGGCTCCGCTCACATCAATTCCGCCGTCTGGATCGTGCTGGCGGCGGCCGTCGCCGGCCTGACCAGCGCGGCGTTGCAGATCGCCTTGCTCACCGCGCGGCTCACGTGGGAGCGCACCCTGATCTGGCACCCTCGTGGCTTTGTGTGGATGGTTCCGGCAGCGTATCTCGTGTTGTTCGTCGGGACTGCCGTCCCAGTCGCAGGAGCAGCGCTGCTGTTCGGTCGCATCATCCGCCCATCGACTCTGCGGTCGTGGGCCGCGCGATTCTTCGTGTTCCTGGGCGCTCTCGCTGTGCTGCTGCTTTCGCAGCGTCTCGCGCAGTGGTCGCAGCTCCTGCTGGCCGCCGGTGTTGGCGTGAGCGTCGGGACGATCCTCGCGCGGCAATCGACGCGTCACCTGGGCACGATCGCATTCGCGCTGACTCTGGTGCTGGCGGCGATCGGAGGCGGAGGTGCGCTGTGGCGCATGGCCGGTGCCTCGCGCGCGATGTCGTCCCTGCCGGCGGCGCCGGCAGGCGCGCCTAACGTCTTGCTGATCATTCTCGACACGGTTCGCGCCGCTAGCCTCAGTCTCTACGGATATCAGCAACCGACCAGCCCTGCGCTCACCAGGTGGGCAGCCGAGGGGGTCACATTCGACCACGCGATGAGCACGTCGTCGTGGACGCTTCCCTCCCACGGCAGCATGTTCACCGGGCTCGCCGCCGCGGAGCTGTCGACCAGCTGGCGCACGCCGCTGGACGATGAAGTCCCCACGCTCGCCGAGGTATTACGCGGCCGCGGGTACGCGACGGCCGGGTTCGTTGCCAACACCTACTACGCAGGGCACGACTCCGGTCTCGATCGGGGATTCGTGCGCTACGACGACTACCGCACCTCGCTTTGGCAGCTCGTGTGGTCGACCACCCTGGCCCAGACGAACCTGACCGCATCGCTTCGAGGAAGCAGGTCATGGCGCGATGTCGCGGGCGCCCTGCGGTGGTTCGATTTGTCGGCCCCGACGTTGCGCATTGCGGACCGCAAGCCGGCGACGATGGTGACCGACCAGTTCCTCGCCTGGCAGGGAGCGTCCAGCAACCGGCCGTTCTTTGCCTTCCTGAACTACTTCGACGCGCACGAGCGGTCCTACGCGCCCGATCGGTACCGCCGGCGCTTCGGTGCCGACACCGGCAAACAGGATCGGTACGACGAATCCATTCGGTATCTGGACGACGAGATCGATCGATTGCTGTCCACGCTCCGCGATCGTGGCGTGCTCGATCGCACGCTCGTCGTCGTCACGTCGGACCACGGCGAGCAGTTCGGAGAGCACAACCGCTGGGGCCACGGCAACACGCTCTATCTTCCGGTCCTCCGCGTTCCGCTCGTCGTACGATATCCGCCCCGCGTGCCCTCCGGGCTCCGGGTGGAGGGCGCGGTATCGCTGCGGGATCTGCCGTCGACGATTCTAAAGCTCGCGAACATCGATGGCGCGGCGTTGCCCGGTACGTCGCTCACGATTGCATGGGACTCGAGTCGCGCGGTGCACGCCACGGCGCCGGTGGAATCCTATCTCACCAGTTTCGAGGACGCCTGGCTCCCTCGGGCGCGCCAGCGCACGATGCGATCGGTGTTTGTCGACCACCTGCATTGGATTCGTGCCTTCGACGGTCGCGAGGAGCTCTACGCCTACCGCACGGATCCGGGCGAGCGAGTGAATCTCATCGCCGACCCGTCGGCCGTCGCCCGACTAGATTCGGCCCGGGCTCGTTACGGGCTCTCGAGGTAGCGTTCGTTGCTCGGCAGGGGAAGGCGTCGTGGTTGCGGTGACGGGCCCATCGCCGTTTGCCACCCTTCGACGACAGACCCCTGTCCAGTCTCGCACCTCTCGCCCGTTACGCCAGTCCGCCCGCCTCGCCCCCGCAAACTTGGGAAACCGCGTCACGCCCCCTGGTGTTCGCGAGCATCGGCGACGGCCGATGGGTCGCGCACCACTGGGCCGCGGAGACGGTGCCGAGCCTTCGATTCCGCCGCCTCCTCAGTCACGGAGCTCGTTCTCGAGGACGAGACGATACGCGGCCGCGGCGCTAGATTTCGGCATGCCCAGCGACAGAGGCCGGATGACCGCGCGCATCGTTCCTCTGCGCAGCGACGAGGCGGGTGACGCGCGCATGGGTGGCACGCCGGACGAACGCGTGGCGGCCGTTACGGAGCTGACACTGGAAGTCTGGCGCTTGGCCGGCAGGTCCCTGCCATCCTATACGCGTGCAACCATGCCAGTCGTCATCGCTACGCTCAGGGATCACGCTGGCAGCACGTGATCGCCGACTTCCGCGACCTGCTCGCGGCGCTCAATCACAACGGCGCCCGATTCCTCGTGGTGGGCGCGCATGCGCTCGCGGCGCTCGGAGTGCCGCGGGTCACGGGGGACCTTGATCTGTGGGTGGAACCAACCGCGATGAACGCCGCTGCGGTGTGGCGCGCGCTCGCGGAATTCGGGGCGCCCATGGAAACGCTGGGCATTCATGAGTCAGACTTCGTACGGGTCGATCAAGTGCTGCAGTTCGGTCTTCCGCCGTACCGGATAGATCTCATGACCTCGATCAGTGGCGTCGAGTTCGACGAGGCATGGACTGGCCGCGTGGCCGGGACCTTGTTCGAGGTTCCGGTATTGTTCATAGGGCGCGAGGAGTTCCTGAGGAACAAGCGAGCCAGTGGGCGGCCCAGGGACATTGAGGATATCCGCTCGCTGGGTAGCTGAGCGAAGGGCAGGTAGCGGCCTTGGTTGGCGTCGACGGCCTCGCCCACCCCGCGGCGAGTCACGACCGCAAGGTAGCCATCAGTGGCCCTCGTCCTCGGTCAGGTGCTCCGCCGGCGGGCGCTCATGGCGCAACATCCACGACGTCCCGAATCGATCCCGCAGCATCGCGAACCGATGGGCGAAGCACGTCTCTTCCCGTGGGGCATGAAGATCTGTCCGCCCTCCGTCAGCAGGGCGTAGAAGCGCGCCGCGCCAGAGAAGGAAGTCGTTCGGAGCGCACAGCTCTGCATCGTTGGCCTTCACGTCCCAGTTCCGTATCTGCACGACGCGATCGCCGTCGGGGAGCGGCAGCGTCGGGTTTACGATCGCGCCCACCAGCTCGAACGTCACAGGTGAAGGAAGAACTCGTGATGCTCCTCCTCGGCAATCGAATCCCCGCGATGAGTGTTCCACCCCGAACTGTCGTGACATTCGAGCGTCCCACGCGGCAAACTTGGTCTGGAAGTCTCGAAGCTTCTGACGTTCAGCTTCCGTGCGAGCTGACTGAATGGCCGTGAAGAGAGCGAGATAGTACCGATCGGCGTCGGAGAGTCCGCGGAGATGTTGGTCGGACCGAATGCGTTCGATCTGTGCAGTGTCAGATTCGAGCTCGGACAGCGACATCTCGAGGGTCACCGTTCCCTGCGAGACCGCGAGCTCGAAGAAATTGCGCCGGCCCGCGACGTTGGAATCGCGGTATGGATCACATTCTCCGTCGCTTTGTTGAAGCACCAGACCTGTTTTTTCGGACCAGGACTCACGCCTCGGAGGAGAAACCTCGGGACGTGGTGTTGTGTCGATGCGGTAGCTGCGTGTCTCGTCATTGCTGCTCCCTCGCGCCGCGTCTCTGGACCCCTGCAGAGGTTGAATAGTATAATACACGGTATTATAATACCTCGCAGTATACAGGCAACATCCCGTGAGGTTCAGGAGTGGAGAGCAAATGGCTGGAGTTCGTCTATCTGCCCATGTTCGAGCGTCAGGCGAAAGGCGCGCGACTGAGTGAGAACCAGCGACGGGAGCTGGAGCTGTCGCTCGTCGCGAACCCGGAAGCGGGCTCGCTCATCGTATGGACCGGTGGGTTTCGGAAGGTTCGACTCGGGACGGATGACGCGGGCAAGCGGGGCGGGTTCCGAGTGATCTACTACTACCGCGCCGCGAAAGAACGGATCTATCTGCTCAGCGTCTATCGGAAGAACGAGAAGGACTCATTGACGGCCTCGGAGAAGGGGGAGTTGAGAGCAGTGTCGCAGGAGCTGAAACTGATTCGGTAAGAACTCCGCAGGGGGGATCCTCCGGAGGCTGCAAGTCGACGACCACAGGGGAGAGACATGGCGAAGCGAAAGAGTACCAACCGGTTTGGATCTGACTTGGTCCAGGCCGCGAAAGAGATGCTTGCTCATGAGCGGGGCGAGCTCCGGAACGTCCGAACGTCCAGGCACGCGATCACGGTTCGTCAGTCGAGCGCGGAAGCTGCTCCGCGGTTCTCGAAAGAGGAGATCATCCGGGTTCGGAAGTCCTACAACTTCTCTCAGGCGGTTTTCGCGTCCGCGCTCAACGTGAAACCGGCGACGGTGCGAGCTTGGGAGCAGGGGCAGCGCGAGCCCGATGGCGCGAGCTCGAGGCTTCTTCAAATCGTTCGAGACTCACCCGCCACGCTGCTGCAGTACATGGCGCCGAGCGCGACCTCGGGAGTGGCGCAGGGCAACCAAAGCAAACCCGCGAAGCGTGCGGTCCCGGCGAAACAGTACCGTCTCCATCGCCAGGGAAGTTCTGCCTAAGTGAATGTTGCAGCCGTCGGTGAGACTCGTTAGGTTTGCCGTACGGCAACTCTCCCTTCTCAGGAGCGGGTATGGGGTGACCAGCGGACGTTCGCCTCGTTGGCCCGGAGCAGCAAGGGCAGGATCACCCGGCGGGAGCGGTTCCTCGCGGAGATGGATGCCGTAATCCCGTGGGGCCGGCTGCAGGCCCTGATTGCGCCGCACTACCCCAAGGCGGGGAATGGCCGTCAGCCGATCGGGCTGGTTGACATCGAAGGGACGTCCCTTGATACTGTTGGCAGCGCGCTGACAGGGCGCCACCAACCCGCGGCAAGGGAACATTCCCACCTGATTTGGTCTGGGTTGCGTGCATTCGCACCTTCTTTCAGCCTGGCTTCAGCGGGGTACAGGCGATTTCTGAAAGGAGGTCGCAATGAAGTCGCTCCCTGCTCGCCCGTCTCTCGAGTCCCTCCGTAAGCAGGCAAAGAAACTCGCGCGCGACATCGCCGCGGGTGACGCCGATGCCATCGCACGTGCGCGGGTGCATCTGCCAAATGCCGACCTGCCCCTGACGCAGCGCAACGCGCAATTCGTGATCGCGCGTGAGTACGGCTACGCGGGCTGGCAGGACCTCATCGCTGACGTCAGCAGACGCCTCGGCAAAGGGCTCGAGTGGGCCCTGACGCAGGCTCGACCCGTCATTCATGACAACGACGTCGAACGCTTGAAGCAACTGCTGGCTGAATACCCGGCGTTGCTGTCCTGGAAAGACGACGACGTCGGATTGCTCGGAATGGCCACGGGCGCCTATGGCGACGCCGGCGACGAGCAGAGGGAACGGTGGTTCACCCGCGGCGCATGCGCAGAGCTATTGATCGACGCCGGCGCAGTCGTGCTGCCGTCGGTCTGCGAGGGCCTTCTCCAATCCCGCGCCAGGGGGCTGCTCGAGCTGTTTCACCGCAAAGGCCTGCTGCCGCGCACGCTGAAGTTCGTTGCGGCGCTTGGGCGTAGCGACGACGTTCGCGCCGCTCTCAATGAGAACGGGAGCGATCTCGAGACCGTCAATGAAGCCTTCGTCGGCGCCTGTCGCTTCGAGCACGAGGCCGTCGGGTCACTTCTGCTGGAACGATCGATCGCACTCGATCCCGAGCTCGGCACGCACATCGACGGAAGCACCGACCGCGTCTCTTTCATCAAGGCTTTCGAGAAATCGGACTTTGCGAATGTCGCAGAGCTCGGACTGTGGAAAGTGTTCGTCATGGAGCAGGTCAGACGCACGGCCCACGACCGGGATGTGACGGCGTTCGTCGGCGGTCTACAGCGCGAGCCGTGGCTGTTGGGTGACGCCTGGATCGGTTTTCAGAATGGGCTCATTGAGACGGCGGCTTATTCGACCGATGGAGAGGAATTCATCTCCGCCCTTCTCGACCTCGATCCCGCAATCCTGCGGCGCCAACCGCCGCCCCCGTCGAAAGCCATCGAGTGGGCATTCATGTACGCGAACACGCACCTGCTTCCATTGCTCACCCGTCTCTGGCCGGTGCCGGACGACCTGCCGCATGCGGCAGGCATGGGTAACCTTGCGCGGGTGAAGCAGTGGTTCGACAGCGCCGGCGTCGTCCGCAATCTCGCCGATCATTATCCTTACAACGACCCGGACGCGCGCAGCCACCTCGCGTGGAATACGCCCGCGGCGCAGCAGGTGCTCGACGTGGCGCTCGCCTTTGCCGTCATCAACCGCCACTTCGACGTGGCGGACTTCCTGCTCGGGCACGGCGCGGACATCAACACCAACTGGAACTCCCATGAGCCGGCGAGCATCCTGCACCACCTGGTCTTCTTGCCGAACCCCTACGAGTCGATGCGATTCCTCATCGACCGTGGCATCGACATGACCATCAAGGACTACCGGTGGGACAGTAACGCACAGGGTTGGGCGCGTTACGGCAAGCATGACGAGACGATGGCCCGGTGGCTGGAGGACGAGGAACGGGAGCGGGAGCAGGGAGCGCGTTGAGCACCCTGAGTGAGCAGTGCGTGGAAGCTTCAGCGCGGGACCACCCGGTCGAAGACATCGCGTACGGACGACGCGCCACTCGGATCGCTCATGCGAAAGACGCTCCCCGACGGCCGCTCGGTCAAGGAATTCTCGGCGCCGATCTCTGGGAACACCTCGATTCTGTCCTCAACTCTCAGACCGGTCCTAACCTGCGGAATGAGTTTGCCCACGGCCTTGCGCGACCTGGGCATGGCTCGCCTGAGAACGCTGGCTTGTCGCTCTCCCTATTGTACCTGATCGCGGAAGTAGCCAGGCGCGATTCGCCACCGACGCTGTCGGTCGGA
>JBQTIW010000202.1:0-7589 GCA_052387735.1 Gemmatimonadaceae bacterium | reverse complement strand
TCCCTGTGCGGCCACCAGCCTCCCCAGTTCCTCGGCCAGTGCACGATCATGGAGGGAGGCGCCCTCTCCGGCGCCCATGACACCGATTACCGATCGTCGTGCCATCTGCCCCGAGTCTCGTGGAGGGCCGCGTGCCCCGAAGGCCGCTCCTGAGGTAGCTGCGTGGCCAGCTTCAGCGCATTGGGTCCGGCAACCCCGGTGTTGTGCACGCCAAACACCGCGACAGGCTCCAGCCCCATTCGTTGCGGCCAGCGAGCAAAGAATCGCGTGGGCGCCTCGCGACCGACGGGCGCGAAGACACCGCCGGCGTCAAAGTAGAAAAGGTCCCCCTGAAACGCCATGCGCTCCTGCGGCAGCCAGAGCAAGAGATTCTTCAGCGTATGCGGATTCGTTCCCACATTGTACACCTCGACTCGTCGTTGGTCGTCGGTGATGGTCCGCTGGTCGCCGACCGCCTCGATCCGCGCGTTCGGCGCAGCGTCGCCTGACCCGGTGCTCGCTGCCCTGCGCGTGGCCGACAGGTGACCCGGCGCCACGAGGACTGTGGTCGCCGGGCCGGCGAAGGCACTGATGCCCCCCAGATGATCGCTGTGATGGTGACTCACCACGACGTACCGCAACGGCTTGCCCGGAGCGATCTCGCGCAACCGCGCGGAAATGGCAGCGGTCGCACGCCCGATGTTCTCCATGCCAGCGGCGGGAATTGCCTCGAGGCATCACGCACCGCGATGGCGGGACTCGATCGTCAGCTTCCCTGTTCCGGACGGAAGGCGCTCAGCGCCGCACTGAACGATTCGTTAGGCGCGCGGGAGTGTTGACGAGCGTGTCCCGTCGGAGCACGACGCAAGCCGCGAGCGCCGTCAGACGAATCGGCCAGACGGCGAACAGGTCAGATCACGTTGCGAAAGTATCCGCCCCACGGAAATCCCGCGATGAGGGCCTTTGTCTCGGCCAGCAGTTGTGGAGGGATTTGCTTGACCGACGCCTGGTGCGCGTCCGCGCTGACCCATGTTTCCACGATGACGAATCGCGAAGGGTCGTCCTCGCTCTGATATGCCTGGCAGGCGATGCACCCTTCGGCGCTGCGGATCATGGGGACGAAGGTTTCGACCTGCTTTCGCAGCGCGTCGGCCTTGCCATCGTGTGCTTTCATTTCTCCAGCACGGACGATCACGGAAGAATCTCCCTTGCGTTGCGGTGAGCGGTCACCTGGCGGTTCGCTCCGCCTCAATTGGTTCGGGCCTGGCCGGTTGTCAAGGCGACCGCGGACCGGCGGCCGCGTGAGAGAGAGGCGACCGCGCTTGTGAGTCCGTGGGGAGGCAGGCGAACTTGTAATCGCTGGAGGAGACCATGCCCATCTTCGACTATTCCTGCCGCGGCTGCAAACACCAGTTCGAGGCGCTCGTGAGGCGCGGCGAGGAGCCGGTGTGCCCGGCGTGCGGCAGCGCGGACCTGGAGCGCCTCCTCTCCCTCCCCACCGTCAAGTCCGAGAGCACCAAGGCTCTGAGTATGCGCGCCGCCCAGCGACGAGATAAGGCGCAGGGGACCGAGCGTGTGCAGGAGCAGATCCGCTACGAGCAGAGTCACAACGACTGACGCGGGACGCAGGCGGTAGGTGGTCAGCGATGGTGAACGGCGTCGCTACCTGGCGAGGGCCGTGAGTTTCTCCCGGGCGCTCGCGAAATGCGCCTTCAGTCGTGGAATGGGAGTGCCGGCATAGCCGGCGTCGAGTCGCTGTTCGGCATTCGTGAGTGCGCGGAGCAGGTCGGTCGCTGCCGCGCGGCGCGCGGCGGGTTCGGTGGAACCGGGCGTACTGATCCAGACCGGCGCCGAGTGCGCAAAGGTGCGGCTTGCCATGGCCGGCCACTGATCGACGGCTGGTCCCACCACGCGCGCGGCGATCCATCCGCCGGCCGGCAGGCGCACGGTCCCCGAATACGTGCGCGAGAATGGCGCCGGGTCGGGTGCTGCGCTCCACATCGCGCGTCCGTTCACCACCACGGCGATCGAGTCCACCGGCACGGCGCTGTGCACGCCTAACGTGAATGTCACGTCGGCGTTGGCACGCGCTACGACCTCACCGGGGCGCGCACCACCAGCGGTGAAGTCCACCATCGGACCGGTCGTCACAAACGAGCGGCCAGCACGGAGTGCAGCCAGGTACGACCCCCAGCTGAACGGACCGTCGAGCCGCGCGTAGACCCGCGTCGAGCCGACGGCCATGGTGCGGTGGAGGTCGGTCATCGCATCGGTGCCGCCGGACGGCATGATGCGGTAGCCGGCGTTGAGCAGCCGATACCACACCTCGGCCGTGCCGATCGCATTGCTCCAGAGACAAACCACCTCCAGCAGGTCGAACGCGTCGTGTACGGCGTCGGCGACGAGCTCCACTGGAATCTGGGAGAGCCCCTGGTCGGTGAATGGCGTTGGGCCGAACACGGGATGCACGTAGATCCCGACGCCTCCCTGCTTCCGCCCTTCGGCGAGCGCCTCGGCGTTCGGCCGATCGTCGCGACCATAGACTTCGTAGGCTGGACCCCACACCCACGGCCACACCAGCTCCGACGTCCCGACGAGTCCCACGTGACCGAGGAAATGCGATCGTACTTCCTGGGCAAACGCGATGTATGGAGCGCTCCCGGCGCTGCGGTGGGCCCACTGGTCCTGGTTCTCGAACCGGTTGTGCAGGTTGGCGAGCATCGGCGTCCCGGCATCGAGATCTTCGCCGAGCATCGGCGCAACGAGATCGCCGAGAGCCAGGTCCATCGGCCCCCCGTAGTTCAGGTGGAAATGATGATCGCCGGAGTACCAGCCGTTCTGTCGCGCCTCCCAGAGCGACCGGAGACTCAGCGTCGCTTCGGTCAGATTGCCGGCGCTGACCGTGGCGGTCGTGGCGACGGCGGGAGTGGTCAGGCCACGCACGGCGCGCACGTGCACCGCACCCACCGGCGCCTCGATCTCCACGCTGCCTGACGAGTAGAAATATGTCAGCCCGTTCTGTCCGTCGAACCGGACCATGCCCGCCGCGGGCACGAGGGGATGTCCGACGGCGTCGTGCACACTGAGACGCGCCGGTCCGTTGGTGCGAATCGAGAGCCGTCCGGTCGGCACGCCGTAGTCCCACGACCGGATGCTGACCTGCTCCGGCGCGCCGCCATAGGCCCGAATGCGCCAGAGATGGAGTCGCTGCTGTGCGTCGGCTTCGCTGTAGTAGACCCATTGTCCATCCGCGCTCCAGGCGGGAGTCAGCGGACGCCCGCGCGGCCGCGCGACGAGCAGCGTTGACGCGCCGGGACGGTCGGTGGAGAGGAGGCGCAGCTCCCAGCCAAACGTACCGGGCCAGTTGTAGGCCAATAGCGTGCCATCGGGACTCAGCGCCGGCCTGGCCTGTGAGACGATGTTGGCGCTCAGCAGCACCGTCTCCCTGCCGTCGCCTAACGAGCGCAGCCGCACCTGGTCGCCACCCGCCCGCGTCTTGGACAGGTACAGCAGGCGAGTACCGTCCAGGGCGAGCTGTGGACGCAACTCGAGTCCCGCCTCCATGGTGAGTCTCACGCGCTGCCCACCCGCGAGGTCGAACCGCCAGAGATCGAGGTCGCCCCCAGGCTCGAGGTTCGCATACACGACCGACTTGCCGTCCGCGGTGAAGACCGGATCCAGGGCCATTCCCTTGTCGATCTCGCGCTCGCTGCCGGTCGTCATGTCGCGGATGACGATTGCGGTGGTGCGGGAGTCGTCTCGCACGAACGCGAGCATCCGTCCATCGCGCGACCACGCCGGGCGTGAGTCGACGTGCGCTCCCGCCGTGATCCGCACGGCGGCCCCCGTGGCCAGGTCCACCCGCCACAGCCACCCCCGCGAGGCAACGATCACCGTCCCATCGTCGGGCGATGGCGCCGGGTCCCCAGGGCCGCTGGCAAGAATCGGGAGCTCGTACCCCTCCAGGTAGACATGATGATTGAAGCCCTGGTTCTTGGGGTATCGATTGGTCCATTGACCCTGGACAACCGCTGGAACGAGGACCAGGAGCGCGGTCGCAAGGCGAGTCATAGGAGGGGTTGTCTGGGGGATGGGCCGCGCAGCCCGACCATACCTCCCCGCCCAGGAGCCCGCCAGACTGTTGCTTCCGAGGCAGTCCATACGTATTGTTTCTACAGAAGCATACGCCAGCATATGAGCGCCATCCCGAACACACAAAACGAGCCCCATCCCGGTTCGACCCTCAGCAAGGCGGTTGTCCGTGCGGCGGAACTCCTGGGCGTCAGCCAGTCGGCACTCGCCGATTTGCTGGGTCTGAGCCGGGCGACCGCCTCGAGGCTGGCTGGGGGAGCGTACGTACTCGACCACGGCCGGAAGAAGGAGTGGGAGCTGGCGCTCCTGTTCGTGCGGGTCTTCCGGTCGCTCGACGCCGTGGCTGGCCACGGGGAGCAGGCGAGGGCGTGGATGGCGGGTCCCAATCTCGCGTTAGGCGGCCGGCCGGTGGACCTCATCCGCTCGGCAGAGGGGCTGGTGAGAACGGTGCACTACCTCGATGCGGCGCGCGGACGCATCTGACACGCACGACCTGACGCTCTGGCGGGCGGTGGAAGCACAGCACGTGGTCTCGACCATGATGTTGGTGGACACGCTCGCCGAGCAGCGCCAACTCGAAGAGCTGCTCGAAGGCGCCAAGCCGCGGCTGCCGCCGGGAACGTCGCCCCTGCACTATCTGCTGTCCACGCCGTTCCGGTATCCATCTCCCCTGGGAAGCCGGTTTCGCGCACCGGCTGATCCCGGGGTGCTCTATGGCGCCGACGAGCGGCGGACGGCGTGTGCCGAGTTGGGGTATTGGCGGTGGCGCTTCCTTCTGGACAGCCCGGATCTGGACCTGCTCGATTCGGCGCCGCAGACCGTCTTTCTGTTGCTGGCGCGCGGACGCACCATCGATCTCCGCGAGCCGCCGCTCGCCGAGCGTCGCGCCGAATGGAGCGATCCTTCGAGCTACGCTAGTTGTCAGGCGTTTGGTGTTCGGGCGCGTGAGGAGGGCGTGGAGATCGTGCGCTACGAATCGGTGCGCGATCCGGAGCACGGCGGCTGCGGCGCGGTTCTGCACCCACAAGCGATCGCCCGCCCGGCACCGCTGGCGCAGGAAACGTGGTACCTGCTGGTCACGCGCAAGCGGGTGCGGTGGTGGCAGGCGGACTGGAATCGCGGTCCCGGCGCCTGGGACTTCGACGCCGCGCTGTGGCACTCCGAGCAGCCGGCGCCTGCTCGTTAGGATTCCGTTCACTGGCCAGGGAGCAACAGCGACCGCCGAGCCGGAGCCCAGCGTCGTCGCGTGACGGAAGACAGGACCCGGGCTCCTGCCTTCGTAGGAGCAGGTGATACTCTCAGCACCGCTTCCCCAGGATCAGGCGCACGCCGCGCTGGTAGGTGAAATACTCCCACGCCCACTGCACGAGCACCACGAGGCGGTTGCGAAAGCTGGCCAGGTACATGATGTGGATGAACAACCAGAGGAACCAGGCGACCTCGCCGCCGAACCGCAGGGGCGGCCGGTAGGCGGGTTGTGGCGCTGCTCGGTGCGGATCACCGGCGTCTTCTCCTGCGCCTTGCCCACGAAGAGGAGCCCTTCGGTCTGTCCCGCGTTCTGAAAGATCGCCACGGCCTCCTTGGCGCGATCATCCTTCCGTTCGCCCTTCCAGAACGTGATCACCGCGATCTGGTGCGCGTCCACAAACGTTTCCGTCTTTCGAGCGAACGCAGCAGTGATCGGCTGGAGCAGCCCCGACGACGGACACGCCGCGCCGCACTGGTGTTGCAGATACCAGGCGACCCGGCGGGCGATTGCAGTCTCGGCATGTAGACGTTCAGATAAATCCGGTCGATGCTTTCGACCTCGAGGGTGACGTGCGACCGGAGGATCTCGGCGACGGAGGGGCAAGACGGCGAGGCCATTGGCGGGCTCCACGTGAGGGTCCTTCGGGACACGACACCGCTCCGCGGTGCAAAGCGGTGCGCAAGCACCCATTGTCGTCCGCTCACGCTGGAGCTGCGCCATTCCCTCTCTTCTCCGACACGCTTGTCGGTCCGAGGCAGAGCCTCGTTAGTTGTGAATCTCAGCAGTACCGACCCTTAGCCGTATCGGTGCAAGACCTGCTCTCATTCTACCGTTGGTGTCCAGGTAGTCGTAGAGCGGTGGGTTGGCACCCAAGCCGAGGCGGATGCGGATCATGAGCCTGTACCTGCCCGCGGGCGGCTCGGCTGCGAGTTGCGAGTCGCGATTGGCACTCGTGCCCGAGAGCATTCGATGCGCCAGTCTCTGGCCTCCTGGCAGCTGCTCGTTAAACAGGCTAGCGCCACACGAGCTATCCCTGGTCCCGGTCTGAGGATCAATTCTCAGATGCGGGCGCCACTCATGCACAGCCTGCAGCGAGGGCGTGTTGTCAACGCCTGCATGAAACTCAACCGCAATCGAATGGCACTGGAAGGTGAAGGTGACGCTGTCCGCGCCTCTGTTCAGAACTACGACGCTAAATGAGAACCGATCAGAGTATCCCGAATCGGGCTTTAGGCTACCCACAATCGTTAGCGCACCGACGTTGACGGAGTCAACTCCACCCGCAATTCGAAAGGACCGGGAGGACTGAGCGTAAATCCATCGTGTCGCTCCGACACTTGCTGCGGCAACAAGAATTGCGAGAGCGAGCTTCATGTGCTTCCTTGGGTTGCGCACCTCACATGTGCCGCAAAGCTATATCGCCTGTCATCTGGAACCTAGTGTCCTGTATCACTGGTTCGCAGCATAAGTCAGGATGCCTGCACGGCGACCGTGCGTTGTGCAAACCGCGCGCTGCTTGCCAGAATCTCGTCGGCGGTCTTGGTCCAGGTGAAGGGCTTCGGGTTCTCGTTCTGCACGGCGATGAACGTCGCGATGGCCCGTTCGAGCTCCCGGACGCTGCGGTGGATGCCGCGCCGCAGCTGGCGGTTCGTCAGCTCCGCGAACCAGCGTTCGACGAGATTCAACCACGAGCCGTAGGTCGGGGTGAAATGGGAGGTGTAAGCGCGGCCGCTTGGCGAACCAGCCGCGGATCAGCGGCGTCTTGTGTGTGCCGTCGTTGTCGAGGATGCTGTGGACGTCGAGATCCAGCGGGACACTCGCGTCGATCTGGTCGAGGAACCGGAGAAACTCGAGGGAGCGATGGCGGCGCTTCAGGGCGGTCACGACCTTGCTCTCGGCGTCGTTCATCGCCGCAAACAACGTGGTGGTGCAGTGACGCTGGTCGTCGTGCGTGCGACGCTCCGCTTGGCCCGGGCGCAGCGGCAACAGGGGGGCGGTCCGATCCAGCGCCTGGATCTGCGGCGTCTCATCGACGCAGAACACCACCGCGTGCTCGGGTGGATCGAGGTACAGCCCCACGATGTCGCGCCCCTTGTCGATGAGCTGAGGATCGGGCGAGAGCTTGAAGGTCTCGCTTTGAGTGCGATGTTCGAGGACGACGATGGCCTGCTCTGGGTGTTCGTCCGAGTGCCTGCGGCAACTTGGCGCAATGGTTGGCCGCGTGTCTCGCGGCAAGGAGAATTCGACTATCGACAGATTCAGATGGAGA
>JBQTIW010000201.1:0-20855 GCA_052387735.1 Gemmatimonadaceae bacterium | reverse complement strand
CGACTCCCTCGCGGTTGTCACCTTGCGGTTCACTCGGGTCGGTGCGACCACCTCCCCAGAGGACTTCCACCTCCTGGTCGATGTTCATGCAGGGCATACCACAGCAACGGGGCGCGCTCCTTTCGGAACGCGCCCCGCGCGGCTGGAAACGAGCAGTTTAGTGCTTGGTCGTGTCCTTGGCAGCGGAATCGTGGGCCATGCCGCTGTCCATCTTGGGCGCGCTGTCAGCCGGTGCCGCGGCGGGTGCCATGGCCGGAGCAGCAGAATCGGCAGCAGGGACTTCTTCCCTGGTTGCGCAGGCGGCGAGGACGAAGATCGAGGCGGCGAGGGCAAGGCGCTTCATTGAGATTATCTCCTGGGAGGGGACGGGTGGACGTGCACAAACCATCGGTACGCGGCACGATCCTCGAGACCGTTCCGCAGGAACAGCGCAATACAAGACATGGAGCGACCTAACAAACTCGTGCAGCTCCATGGAAGCGCAGGCGCCGCCGGAACTGACACCTTCGCCGGCCCCGAACACGGCGGACCGGGTGGTGCGCGCGGAATCTATGCTACCGCACCCATCTGTCAAGCCTGCAGAAGCTCCCAAGTCATTCTCCCCCAACAGCTTCCACCAGAAATACGACCCACTCCCCCTGCGGCACGGACCAAAGCGCAGGCGTCTACAACTGGGGTCACACCACCCCTTATGCTTCTCTCGATCAGACCCGAGATACGCAGCCAGGGACCGGGAGCCCTCGTATGACCGTGCCGCTGGACCCGCAGTCGGTCACCCCCTCGGACGATGACACGACCGTCGTCCGCGGCGGGTGTCCTCACGACTGTCCCGATACCTGTGCCACGCTGGTGACCGTACGGGGGGCGCGCGCGATTCGGATTCAGGGGGATCCCGATCACCCGTTCACGAGCGGGTTCCTTTGCGCAAAGGTGAACCGCTATCTCGAGCGCACCTATCACCCTGAACGTTTGCTGCAACCCCTGCGTCGAGTCGGTCCCAAAGGGACAGGACGCTTCGAGCCCGTGTCCTGGGACCACGCTCTCGACGACATCGCCGCGCGACTCGGCGAGATCGCGCGCACCCATGGCCCGGAAGCGATTCTCCCGTACTCGTATGCGGGGACAATGGGCTACATCCAGGGCCAGTCCGTGGATCGCCGGTTCTTTCATGCCCTCGGGGCGTCGCGATTGCTGCGCACGATCTGCTCCACGGCGGGTGGCGAAGGGTTGCTGATGACGAACGGCTCGAAGGTCGGGGCCGACGCCGAGGCGATGGATCAGTCAGACCTCGTCATTCTGTGGGGCACGAACACGCTCACGTCGAATCCGCACCTGTGGCCGTTTGTCCTTCGCGCCCGGGAGAACGGAGCTCCAATCCTTTGCATCGATCCCGTGCGCACGCGCACGGCCGAGCAGTGCGACGAGTGGCTGCCGATCCGCCCGGGCACCGATGCGGCCCTGGCGCTGGCGATGATGCACGTGGTGTTCGACGAGGGATTGGAAGACCGCGACTACCTCGAGCGATACACGCTGGGCGCGGACCAGCTACGAACGCGCGTGGCGGACTGGACCCCGGACCGCGCGGCGACGATCACCGGGCTCCCGGCGTCGCGGATTCGCGAGCTCGGGCGGCAGTACGGCCGCGCGAAGGCGGCCTTTGTGCGCATCAACTACGGATTGCAGCGCCATGCCGGCGGGGGAATGGCCGTGAGGACAATCGCCTGCCTTCCCTCGGTTGCCGGTCACTGGCGACGACCCGGCGGCGGCGTGCAACTGACGACCAGCGGCAGCTTCAAGTTCAACACGGCGGCGCTCGAACGGGCCGACCTCGCGGGACGGACGCGCTGGATCAACATGATCCGTCTCGGTGAGGCGCTGACGACCCCCGATGCCGGCGTGGGCGGTCCGCCCGTCAAGGCGATGGTCGTGTACAATTCGAATCCGGTCGATGTCGCCCCCGATCGCAACGCGGTCCTGCGCGGCATGGCGCGCGAAGACCTGTTCACGGTGGTGCTGGAGCACTTTCAGACCAACACCGCGGACTGGGCCGACTACGTGCTCCCCGCCACGACGCAGCTCGAGCACTGGGACATTCACTTCGCCTACGGGCACAACTACGTCACCCTCAATCAGCCGGCGATCGAACCGTTAGGCGAGTGCCGACCCAACAGTCAGATCTTCCGTGAGCTGGGCCGCCGGATGCCGCTACCGACGGAGCTCTTCGCGCCCGATGACCAGGCGTTGATCCGTGAGGCGCTGAATTCGCAGCATGTGAACATGCACGGCGTCTCGTTCGAGGGGCTGCGCGAACGCGGGTGGATGCGGTTGAACGTGCCCCGCCCTCACGTGCCGTTTGCCGAAGGCGGATTCGGGACCCCCAGCGGGAAGTGCGAGTTCTACTCGGAGAAGATGGCGGCGCTGGGGCTCGATCCGGTACCGGCCTATACGCCACCGCGCGAACTGCCGGAAACGGCTCCCGAGCTCGCCGCGCGCTTTCCGCTCTCGCTGATCTCGTCGCCGCGGCACTACTTCCTCAACACCACGTTCGTCAACATTCCCTCGCTGCGCAAGGGCGCCGAGCCCGAGTGCCTGGTGCACCCTAACGACGCAGAGCGTCGCGGGCTCCAGCCGGGGGCCCGGGTGGTGATCCACAACGATCGCGGTCAGTTCACCGCCATGCTCCGCGTCGGCGACGGCGTCCGGGAAGGCGTGGTCTGGGCGCCGTCGATCTGGTGGGGCAAACTGGCACCCGACGGCCAGAACGCGAATGCCGTGACGTCGCAGGACGAAACCGACCTCGGGCGCGGCCCCGTGTTCTACGATACTCTGGTCGAGGTCTCGGCGGCCGACTGAGTCGGCAGAGGCGTGCGGGGAGCGCGTCGGCGCGTCACGCCTCCGTTGCGTCGCGACGGTTGCCGACGTTTTTTGAACGACGAGTGGAACGCGCGTTCTGCTCGAGACCTGTGCATACGAGGTATCGGTGTCGTCTCTCCCCAAGACCCTTGGCGAATTGAAGGGTCATCCGCTCGGCCGTCGTCAGCGCGTCCTCCGCTCCGTGAAAGAGGAGCTGCGCGCCAATCTGCTGGAGCGGCTGCGCGGCGGTGGGCCATTGTTCGAAGGTGTGCTCGGCTACGAGGACACCGTGATGCCGCAGATCATCAACGCAATTCTGGCGCGGCACAACTTCATTCTGCTGGGACTGCGCGGGCAGGCGAAGTCGCGACTCCTGCGTTCTCTCGTGACGCTGCTCGACGAGGCGATGCCGATCGTTGCCGGGAGCGAGGTGAATGACAGCCCATACGCACCGATCTCCAAGTACGCGCGCGAGCTGCTCGATGCCCTCGGTGACGCCACGCCGATCGCGTGGGTGGGGCGGGACCAGCGCTACGTGGAAAAGCTGGCCACGCCCGACGTGACGATTGCCGACATCATCGGCGACGTGGACCCGATCAAGGCGGCCCGCGGCGGGCACATACTTTCCGACGAGCTCACCATCCACTACGGGATGCTGCCGCGAGCGAATCGAGGCATCTTCGCGCTCAACGAGCTGCCGGACCTCGCCGGCAAGGTGCAGGTGGGGCTGTTCAACATCATGCAGGAAGGTGACGTCCAGATCAAAGGCTATCCGGTGCGCCTGGCCCTCGACGTGCTGCTGTGCTTCACGGCGAACCCCGAGGACTACACGGCCCGGGGCAAGATCATTACGCCGCTCAAGGATCGCATCGGCAGCGAAGTCATCACCCACTATCCCGAGACCGTGGAACTGGGGATGCGGATCACGGCACAGGAAGCGTGGGTGCATCGTGGCGGGCTGTCGGTGCGCATTCCCGACTTTGTCGCCGAAGTGATCGAGCGGGTGGCGTTCGAGGCGCGCACGGACAAGCGGATCGATCGCCGCTCCGGGGTATCGCAACGACTCCCGATCTCGGTGACCGAGAGCGTCGTGTCCAACGCCGAACGGCGCGCGATGATGCTGGGCGAGGCGGAGATCGTTCCGCGCCTCTCCGATCTGTACGCGGCGCTTCCCGCGGTCACCGGCAAGATCGAGTTGGAATATGAGGGGGAACTGGTCGGGGCGGCGGTGATCGCGCGGGAGCTGATCCGCCGCGCCGCCGATGCGACGATTCGCGAGCGGGTAGGTCACGTCGACTCCGACGAGGTGGTGCTGTGGTTCGAGCAGGGAGCCGCCCTGCAGGTCACGGACGACGTGGCGACCCCGCCCCTGCGCAAGGCGTTCGACACCGTCCCCGGCCTGCTCGACCTCGTCCACCTGGTCGGTCTGGCACGGGTCGGAGACAACGCCGTGGAAGTTGCGGCGTGTGAGCTGATTCTCGAATCGCTGGTGGCGCGGCGGAAGATCTCCCGAAGCGACGGTGGCGAGTACGTGCGTGCGCCACACGAGCAGCGCCGGCGCCCCGGCCAGGATCATCTGGGCGGCGGGATGTCCGCCTGACGAGTCGGATGCCTTCCCAACCTCAGACTCACGCACCCATGGAAGCGACGGAGAGCGCACTGCTGGTGCGGCTCGCCGGACCGGCGGACGTCGAGGTCGTCACCGCGATGCGCGGCGCACTGCGACTCGAGGAGCGCCCCGCATCGAACGAAGGCTCCCGGGAGCGCATCCGCGAGCTCACGTGGCGACAGCTGCACGGGGCCGATCAGGCATTCTTCCTGGCCGAGGCGCAGGGGGTGGCCGTGGGGCTATTGCGCTGTGCCCTGCAATACTCGCCTGACAACGTGGTCCACTCGGCGCTCCTGACGACGGCGTACGTCTTTCCTGCGCATCGGCGGCAGGGCATCATGCGGCAACTCGTCGACGCGGCGATCGAATGGTGCACGGCGCGCGGCGTGAACGATCTGCGCCTGCGCAACGCCCACGACAACGCCAGCGCCAACGCGGCGTGGGAAGCACTGGGCTTCACCGTGGTGCAGTTCGTCAGACAACGTATCGCACCCACGTGACCATGGCCGTCATAACGGTCTCGCGCATGTTCGGATCGGGAGGTTCGGAGATCGCCCGTCGCGTCTCGGACGCCCTGGGGTGGACGCTGCTGGACAACGCGTTCGTCGAGCGCGTGGCCACTGCCCTGCACGCCACGCCGGCCGTGGTGGAAGCGATCGAAGAGAAGGCGCCGTCGCTCGCCGAGCGCATTGCTGACGCCTTTGCCTACGGTGCGCAGGAAATGTTGACGGCTCCGCTGTCATCCCCGCTTCCGCCCTCGGAGGAACGGGTGCTCGAGGTGACACGCCAGGTGATCGAAGAAGCGGTGGCCCGAGGTCCGGTGGTGTTGGTGGGGCGGGGCGCGCAGATGCGCCTCGCGTCGCGAGCGGACGCCCTGCATGTGATGTGTACAGTGACGCGTGACATCGCGATCGAACGCGTAGCGGCGCGCGAATCGATCCCGGCGGACGAGGCGGCAATGCGGGTGGAAGAGGAGAACAAGCGGCGGGCGCAATTCGTGAAACGCTATTGGAACCGTGCCTGGCTCGACGCCTCGAACTACCATCTCTGTGTGAACACGGCGTGGACCGGCATCGACGGTGCGGCCGAACTGGTGGTGCGACTCGCCCGCGAATACGGACTCGCCACGGCATTGAGAAGTTAGGTTTCGGCCGGTGCGCCTGTGCCTGCCCGTCAGAGTCTCGCGATCTCGGGATAGCGTTTGAACGCCCACAGTCCATAGAGGATCATCAACACACCGGTCAGGGCGAGCGTCCAGGAAATGCCAACGGCCCGAGCCACCGCACCGGCGGCGAAGGCACCCACGACCTGCGGAAGACCCACCACGATCAGCGAATAGATCGCCATCAGCCGGCCGCGGTACTCGTCAGGCACGATCGCCTGCATCATCGTGTTACCCAGCGCCGAGTTCACGATCAACACGCACCCCGTGGCGAGCAGCAACGCGTAGGCCATGAACGGTACACGGGACAGGGACAGCAGGATGATCAGTCCCGCGAACACGTATTGCGATCGCATGAGCAATGGTCCGCGGCGTAGCCGCGGGCTCGACGCCGCCAGCGTCAACGCGCCGACGAGACCACCGATACCAACCGCAGACAGCAGAAGCCCGTATCCCCCGGCGCCCAGGTTCAGCTGATCGCGCGCCATGACCGGCATCAGGGCTAGCGTCGGCGTGCCGAGGATGGCGAACACGGAAATCGTTTCGACCAGACCGCGAAGGCGGCGGTCTCCGGCCACGTGCGCGACCCCGGCCCGCATTCCGTCCCATGGAGAAGCAGTGGCCACGGCCGGGATTCGCGGCGGCAGCTCGATGAGCGCGAGCCCGATGAGCACGGTCAGATAGCTCGTTGCGTTGACCGCGAAGCACCAGGCCAGGCCCCAGCGCGCGATGATCGCGGCGGCGATGGCCGGACCAAAGATGCGCGCGAGGTTGAAGCCGGAGGAGTTGAGCGCGATGGCATCGCGAAGATCGTCCCGCCCAACCAGGTCGATCATCAGCGACTGCCTCGCCGGAATCTCGAAGCTCGTGATGATGCCACCCATCACCGCGAGCGCGATGAGCACGGGGATGTTCATGTGGCCGGTCCACGTGAACCACCAGAGCAAGGACGCTTCGACGAGCAGCAGGGACTGCGCGAGGCGAACGATCTTCAGCTTGTCGCTGTGATCGACGATGACCCCGGCGTAGAGCGAGAAGAGGAGGATGGGCAGCGCCGAGCAGGCCACCACTAGGCCGACGATGAAGGCGCTGTTGGAGAGGTCGAGGGCGAGCCAGCCGATCGCCATCGATTGCATCCACGTGCCGATCAGCGAGAGGGTCTGCCCGATCCAGAAGCGCCGGAAGTTCGCGTGCGTGAGCAGCACACGGAACGGATTTACGGGGCGGCGAGGGTCGAGCACGACGGAAGATAAGAGCGCGGCCGGTTGCTTGTCGTTGACTGCTCGAACTGATTGGCGGTGGCTGGTCTGGTGCTGGGCTGGGCTCGGCTCGGCTCGGCTCGCTCGGCTCAGGGCGGTGCTGGTAAGAACTCGATGGCCATTGGCAACGGGAGCGCGCCTCATTGATTTCGATGAGCAGCCGGCGCCGCGCGACCGAGGGCACCAGCACCGTCCCACCCCCAGCACCAGCACCAGACCAGCCACCAGCGCCAGGCTCCAGCAATCACCAACAAGCAACCAGCCCGTCGTATGAGATTTCATACCTACACCAAGTTCTCCCCTGAAGCCGCCGACGCGGTGGATCTCGAGTCGCTGCTGGAGCAGCTCTCCGATTTCCTGCTGCAGTCCGGCTTCGCAGGCGGTACGAACTGGCATCCCTACTGGGGCGAGACGGGGGACGAGGCCGACCGATCGCTCGATGCGCTGAAAGAGGCGATTCTTCAGGCGCTCATCGACTCCGGTCAGTTCACGCCCGACATGCTCAAGGCGCTGCGCGGCGAGGACGATGAAGAGTCGCAAGCGTCGCTCGCCGAACTGCTGGACAAGATCGTGCAGCGTCTGATGGAACAGGGCTATCTCAAGTTCGACGCCCCGCCGCAGATGCCGGAATCGCACCAGCAGGTCGAAGGCCCCGGCGGGCTCGCCCAGGCCGCATCGCGCGACGTCCAGTTTTCCCTCACGGGCAAGGGTATCGACCTGCTCGGGTACAAGGCCCTGCGCCACATTCTTGGTTCGTTAGGCAGGAGCTCGTTCGGCAGCCACGACACCCCGCACCTCGCCACGGGCGTCGAGGCCGATGCGGGCAGCAAGGCGTACGAGTTCGGGGACACGCTCAACCTCGACGTGAACGCGACCCTGAGCAACACGCTGGCGCGGACCGGGTCGCTGGAGATTCCGCTCGACGTGGACTACCCGGACCTCATGGTCCACCAGGCGGAATACCGGTCGTCGTGCGCGACGGTGCTGATGCTGGACTGCTCGCACTCGATGATTCTCTATGGTGAGGACCGCTTCACCCCGGCCAAGAAAGTGGCCCTGGCCCTCACACACCTTATCCGGACGCAGTTCCCTGGAGACACCATTCGCGTCGTGCTCTTCCACGACTCGGCCGAGGAGATCCCGGTGGCGGCACTGGCGCATTCGCAGGTCGGCCCGTACCACACCAATACTGCCGAGGGGCTCAAGCTCGCCCGCCGCATCCTGCTCGGGCAGAAGAAGGACATGCGGCAGATCGTGATGATCACCGACGGCAAGCCCAGCGCTCTGACGATGCCTAACGGGCAGATCTACAAGAACGCCATGGGGCTGGATGCGTACGTGATCAAGGAGACGCTGCGCGAGGTCGCTGACTGCCGTCGCTCGGGGATCATGATCAACACCTTCATGCTCGCGCGCGACCGGGCATTGGTGGACTTCGTCAAGCACGTGTCGGCGATCAGTCGGGGCAAGGCCTACTTCACCAACACGATGACGCTCGGGCAGTACATCCTCATGGACTTCTTGCGGAAGAAGACGAGGAAAGTGCAGTAGGAGCGGGGAGCTGGGAGCAGCGAGCGGAGCAGGACGACATCGGCGTGGCCACCCGCCCGCTCTCCGCTCCCAGCTCTCCGTTTCCTCCTTGACACGCGACCTTCCTCCGCACACCTTAGTTCCACAACCGAAACCCGTGGCGATTTACGGCAACTTGCGGCCACGATAAAGAAGCGCTAAACAGCCCACTCGTCCCCGAGGCTATGCCGTTCGGGGATTTTTTGTTTCCGGTGGTTTCGGGGACGGGTGGACGGAGAAACCCGCAATGGCACACCCCGTTCTTCGCGTCGGACTGATCGGCTTCGGCACGGTCGGCCAGGCCTTCGCTCGCAGCCTCGCGCAGTCCGCAGACAGACTCGCCGCACGCCTTCCGGCGCGCCTGCGTCTTACCCGGGTGGCCGTGCGCTGCCCGGACCGGATTCGCGCCGCGTGGCCCGAGCTGCGCATCGGCGACGACCCCGTGTCCGTCGCCCATGATCCCGCGCTCGACGTCCTGGTCGAGGCCAGTGGAGCTGACGCGGCCAGCAGCTGGCTGCATGCAGCCCTGACCCGGGGCGCTGCGACCATCTCGGCCAACAAGCAAGCCGTTGCCACCTCGCTCCCGCTCCTTCAGGCGCTCGCCGATCGTCACCCGCTCTTTCACTGTGAAGGCGCCGTGGCCGCTGCCATTCCCATCGTGCGCGCGCTACGCGATGCGCTGGATGGCGAGGACATCCTCGACATTCGCGGGATCCTCAACGGCACCTCCACGTTCGTCCTGTCGGAGGTCGAGCGAGGGGCCGACTTTGCCGCGGCATTTGGCCGCGCCGAGTCGTTAGGCTTCGCCGAACGAGGCAACCGGTCGGATGTCGATGGCTCGGATGCCGCGGCGAAACTGGCGATTCTCGCCACCACGGCGTGGCGAACGCCGCTGACCCGTGATCGCGTGCGGGTGCGTGGCTTCGACGAGCGCATCGTCCCCCAGGCCCGCCAGGCCTTTGCCTCCCAGCGCCGAGTGCGACTGGTCGCCGAGGCATGGATTGCCAACGGCCCAAAACTGGTGGTCGAACCGCGGGTGCTCGACGCCGACGACCCACTGGCGACCGTCACGGGCGTCACGAATGCAGTCGAGCTGACCGCGGTGCTGGCGGGCCAGCTCCGATGGTTCGGCCCCGGCGCCGGTGGTGATCGCACTGCGTCCGCCTTGTTAGGCGATGTCCTGGCCGGTGCCCGTGCACTCCTCGCGCGCGCACAGGGGAGGGCCGCCGCGTGACGACCGCTCTCGCCCCCCACACACTGACGCCGCTGCCGCTGGCCTGTACCAACTGCGGCAAGGCGCACGCCCTCGACCGGCCGGCCGCGATATGTGACGAGTGCCTCGGCCCGCTGGAGATCGTGTATCCGGCCCACCGCGACCTGCCCGGTCGCGAGGAGATCGCCGCGCGTGCGCGCACGCTGTGGCGATATCGGGAATGGCTGCCGTTCGAGGGCTCTCCGGTCGCCGCCCGCGACACTGGCTGGACCCCGCTGGTCGAAGCACCGCGGATTGCCGCCACGTTAGGCGTGGCCCGGGCGTGGCTCAAGCTGGACACGCTCTCCAACCCGTCGTTGTCCTTCAAGGATCGCGTGGTGACCACGGCGATCAATGCCGTGCGCGCGTTCGGCCTGGAGGCGATCGGGTGCGCCTCCACCGGAAACCTCGCCAACGCGGTCGCGGCCGCTGCCGCGCGAGAGGCGCTGCCGGCGTGGATCTTCGTGCCACACGATCTGGAGCTGGCCAAGCTCGTCGGCACGCTGGTCTACGGGCCGCACCTCGTCCGCGTGCGTGGCACGTACGACGACGTGAATCGGCTCTGTGCACAGGTGGCCGATGAGTATGCGTGGGGCATCGCCAACGTGAACCTGCGCGCGTACTACGGCGAGGGCTCCAAGACGATGGCCTTCGAGATCGCCGAACAGCTGGGGTGGCGCCTGCCGACGGCGGTCGTGGCGCCCATGGCCGGTGGCTCGCTCGTGACCAAACTGCGAAAAGGTTTCGGGGAGTTCATCGACGCGGGCCTGGTGGACGCATCCTTACCACGGGTCTATGGCACCCAGGCGTCCGGATGCGCGCCGATCGTCAAGCTCTTTGAACGCGGCACGGGCGGGATCGTGCCGGAAATCCCATCGACCATCGCGCGCTCGCTCGCGATTGGAAACCCTGCCGACGGGCTTGCCGCCTCGAGGGTGCTGCGCGAGACCAATGGCGGCGCCGCCGCCGTCGATGACGACGCGATTCGAGCGGCGATTCGCGAGCTCGCCACACTCGCCGGCGTGTTCGGTGAGACGGCCGCCGGTGTGACCTACGCCGGCGCGAAAGCCCTGGCCGCGCGCGGCGCCTTCAGCGCTACCGACGAAATCGTCCTCTGCCTGACCGGCAATGGCCTCAAGACCGCCGAAGCGCTCCACGCTGATCTCGACAATGTCCCCGTGATTGCCCCGCGTCTTCGTGAGGTGGAAGCGCTCGTCAACGACACCTAGCGACACCCACACACTACCCACCACCCGCGACCCACTCAGATGTCGATTCCCATCCGACTCCCATCCGCGCTCGCCGTTCAGACCGGCGGCGTCCGCAGGCTCGACGCCGAGGGCGACACCGTCGGCGCCGTGCTCGACCACCTCGTCAGTCGATTCCCAGCTGTGGGGCCTCGCCTGCGCGATGACGCGGGCGCGCTCTACCCCTTTGTGACTGTGTACCTCAACGATCAGGACATCCGCTTCGCGAACGGCTTCGAAACCGCCGTGCACGACGGCGACGAGATCGTGATCGTTCCCGCCGTCGCCGGAGGGTAGGCCAATGACTGCGCTGCTCGCACTCGACGAGACTCGCGTCGGCGAACTCCCCGAGCTTTCGCCCGAAGAGCTCACGCGCTACAGCCGCCACCTCCTGCTTCCCGAGGTGGGGACCACCGGCCAGCGGAAGCTGAAGGGCGCCCGCGTGCTGCTCATCGGCGCGGGAGGCCTGGGGTCGCCTGCCGCCCTCTATCTCGCCGCCGCCGGCGTCGGCACGATAGGCATCGTCGACTTCGACGTCGTCGACGTGACCAACCTGCAGCGCCAGATCCTCCACGGCACGAGCGACATCGGGCGCTCCAAGCTCGCCTCCGCGATTGATCGGCTGCGCGAGATCAACCCCTTCGTCCACGTCGAGGCCCACGAGACCCGATTCACGTCGGCCAACGCACTGGAGCTCGTGCGGACGTACGATCTCGTCATCGATGGCACGGACAACTTCGCCACCCGGTACCTGGTCAACGATGCCTGTGTTCTCAGCGGAAAGCCTAACGTGTACGGATCGATTTTCCGTTTCGACGGACAGGCCTCGGTGTTCTGCGCGCCGGACGGGCCGTGCTATCGGTGCCTCTATCCCGAGCCGCCACCCCCGGGACTCGTGCCGAGCTGCGCGGAAGGAGGCGTGCTGGGGATACTCCCGGGCCTGGTCGGCACGCTGCAGGCTACCGAGGCGGTGAAGCTCCTGCTCGGTATCGGTGAGCCGCTGATCGGGCGCCTGACGCTGATCGACGCGCTCAGCGGGCGGTGGCACACGGTCGAGGTCCGCAGAAACCCATCGTGTCCCGCCTGCGGCACGCGCGAGTTGCAGCACCTGATCGACTACGATCAGTTCTGCGGCATTCCGGCGACGGCGCAGGAAGCGCCGGTGCCGGAGACCACGGTCCGCGACCTCGCCACCCGCCTGGCCAGAGGCGACGACTTCGACCTGATCGACGTCCGCGAGCCCCACGAAGTCCAGATCGCGGCCTACCCGCGAGCGCGGGTAATCCCGCTTGGCACGTTAGGCGAGCGGCTCGGCGAGCTCGACCCCAGCCGTGAGATCGTGGTCGCCTGCCGCAGCGGTGCCCGCAGCGCCAAGGCGGTCAGGCAGCTGCAGGCCGCCGGATTCACGAACGTGTGGAATCTCGCCGGGGGGATTCTGCGATGGTCGGACGAGGTGGATTCGAGCGTGGCGAAGTACTGAAGGCCGAGTGCCGCGACGGGAAGCGGAGCGCGGAGCGCGCGGAGCGAGTTGTGCGTTCCGCTCGCTGGTCTCCGCTCCCGCTGGCCCGCTGTTACCTTCTTCCCGTGCCCGACTTCCCTCACGCGAAAGAGATCTCCCGCCGCCTTCGCCGCTGGTTCCGCAAGCAGGGCCGCAACCTCCCCTGGCGTGAGACGCGCGATCCGTATCGCATCCTCGTCTCGGAGCTGATGCTGCAGCAGACCCAGGTCTCGCGCGTCATCGATTACTACCATCGCTTTCTCGACCGGTTTCCATCGCTGCAGCGTCTCGCCGTCGCCGAGCCGCACGAGGTGACCGATGCGTGGGCTGGGCTCGGGTACTACGCGCGCGCGCGCAACCTGCACGCGCTGGCCCGACGCGTGACGCGCGATGCGGACGGGTCGCTCCCCTCCGACCCGGCAGCGTTGCGCGAGCTTCCTGGGGTTGGCCCCTACACCGCCGGAGCGGTCGCCTCGTTTGCGTTCGAGCGATCGGCGCCGCTGGTCGACACGAACGTCGCTCGCGTGATCACGCGGATCTTCGCGCCACAGCTCAATGCCAAGCGCCCACGCGACCTCACCCGCATCTGGAGCATTGCCGAATCAATCGTGCCAGCCCGAGGAAAGGCAGCGTGGACGCACAATCAGGCGATCATGGAGCTCGGCGCGCTCGTCTGCACGGCGCGGGTGCGGCACTGCGAGGTGTGCCCGGTCGAGCGCTATTGTCGTACCAGGCAGCGGCACCTCGGGCGGAAGCGCTAGACGGAGACGGGAGACCGGAGGCGGGAGACGGCACGCACGGTGCTCGATCTGTATCGGAAGCGCAGGATCATGACGCAAATCGTTGCGCCTAACGAGAGAAACGACGCGGAACCGTCCGCCGCCTGCCCTTCCCTGAACTCTGCCGGCTGCCGTCTTGCCCCTGCTCCCGTCTCCCGTCTCCCGTCTCTCCTTTCTACTTCGTCACCGGACGATACCGGTCCAACGTGTGATCGTACAGCCGCTCGGGATGCCCCACGTAGATCTGCCGCGGACGCGCGATCTTCTGCTCCTTGTCCAACAGCATCTCTTCCCATTGCGCCAGCCATCCCGACATGCGCGGGATCGCGAACAGCACCGTGAAATAGTCGGTGGGGAACTTCATGGCGCGGTAGATCAGCCCCGTGTAGAAGTCGACGTTGGGATAGAGCTTCCGCTGAATGAAGTACTCGTCTTCCAGCGCAATGCGCTCGAGCTCGAGGGCGATCTCGAGATCGCGATCCATGCCCACCACCTTGAACACGTCGTCGGCCAGCGTCTTCACGATCTTGGCGCGGGGGTCATAGCTCTTGTAGACGCGATGGCCAAACCCCATGAGGCGCTCACCACCCTTGCCGCTCTTCACCTCATCGATGAACGGCTTGACGTTCTTGACATCGCCGATCTTCTCGATCATCCGCAGCACCTGCTCGTTCGCCCCGCCGTGCAGGGGGCCGAACAGCGCCATGATTCCGGCAGCCACCGCGCTGAACGGATCGACGTGCGACGAGCCGACGGCGCGTACGGCGTTGGTCGAGCAGTTCTGCTCGTGGTCCGCGTGAAGAATGAACAGGATCTCGATCGCCCGAACGAACGTCGGATTGGCCTCGTACTTTGCCTCCGACATTCGCGCGATCATGGACAGAAAGTTCGCCGCGTACGGAAGGTCGTTGTCCGGATACACGAACGGCAGCCCCTTGACGTGCCGATAGCAGAACGCGGCCAGCGTCGGCACCTTGGCAATCAGGCGGATGATCGCAATGTCACGCTGCGCGGGATCGTGGATCTGCCGCGCCTCGGGATAGAACGACGAGAGGGCGGCCACGGCGCTGCCTAACATCGACATCGGGTGCGCGTCGTAGCGGAAGCCCTCCAGGAAGTGCTTCACGTTCTCGTGTACGTACGTGTGGAACGTGACGTCGTGAACCCACTGGTCGTACTGCGGCTGCGTCGGCAGCTCGCCATGACGCAGGAGCCACGCCACTTCCAGATACGACGCCTTTTCCGCGAGCTGCTCGATGGGATATCCGCGGTAGCGAAGGATGCCCTTGTCGCCGTCAATGAAGGTGATGGCGCTCTTGCACGACGCCGTATTCATGAACGCCGGGTCGTACGACATCAGGCCGAAATCATCAGGCTTGGCCTTGATCTGTCGGAGCTCCGCGGCGCGGATCGCCTCGTCCTCCACTCCCTTCACGAGTTGCGCGCTGATCTGCTGCCCCGTGCGGTTGTCGCGAATGTCGATGGTCTCGGTGGTCGCGGGCGCCCCGGGCCTTGCCGTCGTGCTCATGGTGTCTGTCTCCACGATGTGACCAACACGCGTACGCCCGCCCCGTGCGAGGGTACGCCGAGAAAACTAGCGCGCGCGATCTCCCTCCCAAACGGCGCCCGAGTGTGCGCTGCGCCATGGCCTGGTGCCGCTGACTAAGTTTCCGCTCCGCGGCTCTCGGGTGGGCATGAGTCCGCCTGCGCTTCTACGTGCGGAGACCCCATTACGCCGACATTCGACACAGACGCCCCTCGACTCGCCCTCATCGTGCTCGCGAGCGCCGCTGGGAGTGCGGTCAACTCCATTGCAGGCGGCGGAACGCTCCTCACCTTCCCCGCACTCGTCGGCCTCGGGGTGCCTGCCATCGTTGCGAATGCTACCTCCACTGTGGCGCTGGTGCCGGGTACGCTTGGCGCCTCTTTCGGATACCGTTCCGCCCTGACGGGCGCGAGGGCCTGGGCGGTGCGCTTTGCCATTCCCAGCCTCCTCGGTGGGGTGTGCGGCGCGCTTCTGCTGCTGGTGACCCCCCCAGACCGCTTCGACGCTGTGGTCCCGTGGCTGGTGCTTGGTGCGACCCTGTTGTTCGTGATCCAGCGCCCCCTGATGCGCCTCCTGCGGCGGCACTCCGGTTCATCGACCGAAGAGGACCTCGGAGATCCCACCCGACGGCCCATGCCGTTCTCGATCGTGCTCTTCCAGTTCGCGGTCGCGATCTATGGCGGATACTTCGGCGCCGGGATCGGCATCCTGATGCTTGCCGCACTGGGCTTCATGGGCCTGTCCAACATCCACCGCATGAACGGCCTCAAGGCTATTGGCGGCACCGCCGCCAATCTCGCGGCCGCTGTGACCTTTGCCCTTTCCAGCCTGGTCCAGTGGCCCGTCGCGGGCGCGATGATGGTTGGGGCGATCGTTGGGGGTTATGGGGGATCGCGGATCGCCCAGCGGGTCTCCCAGGACTGGGTGCGCCGAGCGATTGTCGCCATCGGCTTTGGCAGCGGTTTGTGGCTCCTGAGCGGTGGGCTGCGATGAGGTCGCACCTCGGGCTTGGGAAAGCCAATGATTGGCCGATACTGAAAATGAGAGAGCGTGGCGGACGGCGCCGAAGGGCCACTCGAGCGGATCGCTCGCGTCCGTGCTGCTCTCGCCATCTGAGCAGGTAGGTGACTGCTCCACCCAATTTTACCTGGCGGATGCTTTCCTTCTTCGGCTCAAAGAGATCTCACGGCGGCACGAAAGCCGCCGATGTGAGCCCCACACCTCCAGCGGCGTCCGCCAGCGACCAGGAGGAGCAGACAAGGGAAACGGGGATCGTGCTCGACGCCCTGACCTCGGTGCTGCAGCTGTACGCCAAGTACGCGTTCGACACGGAACTACGCACCGGTGACGAGATACGCACCCTGGCGCAGGGATGGCGGATGCACGCGGGAGTTGGATCGCCGCGGCCCGATCATGCCGATGACCGGCTGTCCGCCGGAGTCTTTTACCGGGACTGGAAGGGGCTGATCAGCTTCTTCGGCGAGCAGCGCCGCGACGAAGCCAGGTATGTCACCCGCGTGCTGCAGGATTTTCGCGACGTGACCTGGGCGTTCGTGAGCGCGGTGCACACGGTCGTCGTGGAGGAGCACGAGGAGTCGCGGATCGCGCAGGACCAGCTCAGTCGCATGCGCGTGGCCGTGGACAGCAACTCCACCGATCTCATGAGACGGGAAGCGCTGGCGGTGGTGGGCGTGATGGAAAAGCTGATCGAGCACCGCAAAGAGCGACAGCGCGAGCAATTTGCCGTGCTGGCCGACAAGCTGAAGCACCTGGGGCGCGAGCTCGAAGATGCGCGGCGTGATTCGGCGATCGACGGGCTCACGGGCCTGCACAACCGCAAGGCCTTCGACGACTACATCTCGCGCAGCATCGAACTGCACACGCTGCTAGGCCAATCGGCCTGCCTGATGATGGTGGACATCGACCGGTTCAAGGAAGTCAACGACACGTACGGCCATCCGGTGGGAGACTCGGCCCTTCGCCAGATCTCGAACACGCTCTCCCGCACCTTTCTGCGCCGCGTCGATTTCGTGGCACGCTATGGTGGCGACGAGTTCACGGTCATCCTGCAGGAAACAGGGATCGACAACGCGCAGATGCTCGCGGAGCGCCTGCGCCGGCAGATCGCCGAGCTCCCGCCCCTCGAAGTCCCGCCGGGCCTGGAAGCTCCCACGCTATCCCTTACCATCGGCGTGGGGCAGCTCAAGCTCGGCGACACCTCCGCCGACTGGATCAGGCGCGCCGACTCGGCCCTGTATCACGCCAAGCGCGCGGGGCGTGATCGCGTGCACTCGATCGCAGAGTAGACCGCCACGCCGGGTCGAGCTCGCCGGAGGTCCACAGGGTGACCTAACGAGGTTGTCGTTTGGCCATCGCGATGATCGCGTTCCACTCGGCCGCCCTGACGGGCACAATGGACAGCCGGTTCCCCCGCTGCAGCAGGCGCATCGACGACAGAGCCGAGTTGCCGCGGAGCTCTTCGAGCGAGACAAGGCGCGGGAGCGCCTCGATGCCCCGCACATCGACCATCATCCACGTGGGTGATTCCCGCTTCGACCCCGGATCGTAGTGCGCGTCCTTCGGGTCGAACGCCGTGGGATCGGGGTATGCCTCCGAGGCGACCTCGGCGATCCCTGCCACCCCCGGCGGCTCGGCGCTGGAGTGATAGATGAACACGCGGTCGCCGACCTTCATGCCATCGCGCATGAAGTTGCGCGCCTGGAAGTTCCGCACGCCTTCCCACGCCGTCGTTTTCTTCGGGGCACGCATGAGGTCCGCGAACGAAAACGTCTCGGGCTCGGTTTTCATGAGCCAGTAGTTCATCGCTTCGGGCCGGGGAGGCGCAGGGGGTTTTTTGGCGGTCATTAGGGCGGACGGGCAAACGGACGGACGGACGGACGGACGGACGGACGGACGGACGGACGGACGGATCGACTCTAACGACGAACGGTGGACACGTCTACCCGTTGCCCAGCACCCGTCTAGTTCGCCGCGATCCCCTGCTTCGCCGCCTTGATCATCAAGTCCCCGAACAGGTCCACCTCGTCAGGCATCGTGTAGACGCTGGGTGTGACGCGAAGGCCATGGAACTCCGAATGCACGATGGCCACGGTCATGACCTTGTGCTTGTTCCACAGCCACTGCTGCAGTTTGGGGGTGTCCACGCCTTCGATGTTCACGAGGCAGATGGCACAGGACTGCTTGTCGTCGAGCGGGGTGAGGATGTTGAAGCGGGAGCCTTCGGCGACCAGGCGCTTGGCCCAGCGGTCGCGCAGATACCGCAGGCGCGCGGCCTTCCGCTCGAGCCCGATGCCTTTGTTGAACGCGACGGCCAGTGAGATCGCGTTATGGTTGGCCGCCGGGTGCGTGCCGATCTCTTCGTATTTCCGGATGTTGGCTTCCTGTTCCTTCGTCGCCGCCATCAGGGGCCACAGCTTCGGGATCTTGTCCTTGCGCACGTAGAGGAAGCCCGTACCAACCGGCGCGAAGAGCCACTTGTGCAATGAGGTCCCGTAGTAGTCGGCGCCGAGGTCGTCGCGCGTGAACGGGAAATGCGCGAAGGCGTGCGCGCCATCGACCAGCACTTCGATGTTCTTCTCCCGCGCCATTGCCACGATCCTGCGGATCGGGAGGATCTGCCCGGTGAGGTTGGTGATGTGCGTGAGCTCGATGACGCGCGTGCGGGGCGTGATCGCGGCGCGGAACTGTTCGACGATGTAGTCGTCCGACGGCGGCGGCACTTTGAACGAGATCGACCTGACCACGATCCCTTCTCGACGCGCGCGCTGGTCCCACGTCGTGATCATGCGGCCGTAGTTCTGGTTGGTGATGATCACTTCGTCGCCGCGCCTGAGATCGAGCCCGAGGATCATGATCTCGTTCGCCTCCGACGCGTTTCGCGTGATGGCCATTTCCTCGGTATCACACCCGAACATGCGGGCGAGATCGCGACGGACGAACTCGATGCGCGGCTCCAGGTCCTGCCACATGTTCCAGACCGGAATCTGATTGGACCACTTCAGGTCCTTGATCATCGACTCCAGCACGTGCGTCGGCGCCGGGCTCACGCCGCCATTGTTGAGATTGACCCAGGTGCGGTCGTCGTCGAAGGCGCGCTGAATCTGTGCCCAGTAGTCCTCATCGGTCGCCGCGTCGGCCGGGGCTTTCGGTCCGACCATCCCATCGGCTCGGAAAATCCTGGAGAGGGCATCTGGCCTAAAGGCAGGGAGCACTGCACCGGCCCGCATCATCTGCGAAACGAACGCGCGACGATTCGTCATCGGAATCCTCACAAGAGAGAAGCTGCCCGTCCGGTCAAAGCTCGTACTGCCGCCGGACCCCGTAAAGTGCCAATTCGTCCCGCTCGCTGCTTCCCACGCTCGGCGCTCGTCACCCCAACCGGTCTGGCTGTGGCAGGTCGAGCGTGAACGAGAAGCGAGTCCCCTGCTCCAACTGCGTTTCGACGCGCAAGTCACTGCCCATCGCGCGCACGAGCTTCTGGCAGATCGAGAGCCCGAGGCCAGCGCTGGAAAACGCGTAGTCGCCAGGCATCTGCCGCTGGCGGAAGGCCTCGAACAGATGGGTCATCACGTAGGAGGGGATGCCGCGCCCGGTATCTGTCACGGAGAACTCGACCCGCACGCGGTCCAGCTCCTTGACTGTCACGTCAACCGAGCCCGCGTTCGTGAACTTGATGGCGTTGGTCGCCAGGTTGAGCAGCACGCGGTTGAGCGCCGCGGGGTGTCCCACGCGCAGGTCCGCCGCCGGCCCGGTGCAGCGCATCGTCAGGCGCTTTTCCTCGGCCATCGGCCGCAGGATGTCGAGGATCGACTGCAGCACGTCGGACACGGCGAAGGGGATCGGCTGGGTGTCCATGAGCGTGGTACCGCCCCGTGCCAGCTCGATCACGTCGCCCGCAAGCGCACTGAGTCCGAACGCCGCCGAATAGATCAGTCCCAGCTGCCGCTGCTGAATCGGGGGAACCTCGCCTCCGACGCCGTTGCGAAGGCGCTCCGCAAGGATGAGGATCGACCCCAGCGGCGACCGCATGTCGTGCGCCATCTCCACCACGAGCTGCTGGGCGTCGAGGCTCGTGAGACGCGACGCGAATCGATGGGCCGCGTCACGGTCAAGTTCATCCTGCACGCGCTCGAGGACCCGGATGACGGCTATGGCACCCGCCGGATCACCGCCCTCGGCACCGTCCGCGGATCGCTGGAGGAACGCGTGTCGCAACCGTTCCAGCACGCGACGCGCGGGAATGAAGGGCGGGATCCCTGCCAGGGAGACCGGACGCCCTTGCAGGGCCGATTGCACCGCATCGGAGAGCACTCCAACAGTGGTGTGCAGGTCGGTGGTGGTGATCACGGAGTGCTCGGTCCGCTGCCAGCTGGCCACCACGTCCGCCGCGGCAACCACGAACGACTGCCAGGCAGCGTCGAGTGACGGGGCAGGAATGGGACCGGCGTCGCGCTTCGTCGGCGCCTTCCGCGAACGACGCCGGGCGGCCGGCGCCGGCGTCGATTCTTCGTTAGGCGTGTCGCTCCGCGAGCGCGTCACTCCTCGAGGGGCATCCCGCCATCGTCGCGGCGGAACCCGTGCTTCTCCATCAATCGGTACAGCGTGGTGCGATCGATGTTGGCCAACCGCGCTGCCTTGGACATGTTCGATCCGGCGCGCGTGACGAGCTGTGCGAGATACTCCTTCTCGAAGTGCGCGATGAGCTTGTCCTTTGCCATGTGGAACGGCTCGCTCATCACCTGCATCGGGAACCCCGCCGGCGGTGCCTCGACCGCGCCGTCGTCGTAGATCGGCACGTCGTCGGGCTGCACCACGTGCCCCGGCTCGGTGAGCACCGCCATCTGCTCGATCACGTTCTGGAGCTCCCGCACGTTGCCGCGCCACGGTCGCGTCCGCAGAAACTCCACGGCACCGTCGGAGATCTTGGGTGACGCTTCCCCCGAGCCGCGATGCCGCTCCCAGTAGTGCGTGAGAACGTGGTTGGCCAGGAGCGCGACATCTTCCGGTCGTTTGCGCAGCGGGGGCAGGTGAATGGGCACCACGCGTAATCGGTAGAGCAGG
>JBQTIW010000200.1:0-5484 GCA_052387735.1 Gemmatimonadaceae bacterium | reverse complement strand
GAGCATCATCTGGAGACGTTCCCTGGGACGGTGGTGGCGATCACGCACGACCGCTACTTCCTGGACAACGTGGCCAAATGGATCCTGGAGCTCGATCGCGGGAGCGGCATTCCCTACGAGGGGAACTACTCGTCGTGGCTGGAGCAGAAACGCATGCGCATGGCCCAGGAGGAGAAGACGGCCAGTGCGCGCCAGAAGACGCTGGAACGCGAGCTGGAGTGGGTGCGCATGGCCCCGCGCGCCCGGCAGGCCAAGAACAAGGCCCGCATCCAGAAGTACGAGGAGCTGGTCAGCGAGCAGCAGCAGGAACGCATCGCGCAGAACGAGATCGTGATCCCCCCGGCGCCACGGTTAGGCAACGACGTCGTGATCGCCGACAAACTGAAGAAGTCCTTCGGCGACAAACTGCTGTTCGAGCACATGAGCTTCTCGCTCCCGCGCGGTGGTATCGTGGGCATCATCGGGCCTAACGGGGCGGGCAAGACCACACTCTTTCGGATGATCCTGGGGAGTGAGCCCGTCGACGCCGGCACGCTCAAGATCGGGGAGACGGTGCAGATCGCGTACTCCGATCAGACGCGCACGCTCGATGGGGCGCGCACGGTGTGGGACGAGATTGCACATGGGTCCGAAAGTATCAGTGTGGGGAAGCGAGAGATGAACTCCCGCGCCTACGTGAGCTCGTTCGGTTTCCGTGGCGCCGATCAGCAGAAACTGGTCGCCAACATCTCGGGTGGGGAGCGCAACCGGCTGCACATGGCCAGGACGATGCTGGCCGGCGGCAACCTGTTGCTGCTCGACGAACCGACGAACGATCTCGACGTGGACACGTTGCGGGCGCTGGAGGTCGCGCTGCTCGATTTCGCCGGCTGCGCCGTCGTGATTTCGCACGATCGCTGGTTCCTCGACCGCGTCGCCACGCACATCCTCGCGTTCGAAGGTGACTCGGAGGTCGTGTGGTTCGAGGGGAACTACGACGCGTACATCGAAGACCTCAAGCGGCGCAAAGGCCCCGATGCCGATCAGCCGCATCGCATCAAGTACAAGAGGCTCGTCCGGTCGTAGTCCTCGCCCGGATCTCCGGCGCCGTATGCCTCGATGCATTTCATCGGTCCGGCTCGCGCCATTCGGTCGCGCCAAATCGGCCGCTACCGAGGAAGGTGAGAAACACCCCCACCGTCCCGCGGATCTGCCGGCGATCCCCAAGATCCGGGTAGAAGGCATCGCGGCGCGACCAGAGGTACTTTACCGCCAGCGCGTTCTGACGGTACAGGCGCAGCGTGAAGGCCGCCTCCCGTCGGGCGATGTGATCATGCCCGCCCGTCGTCGCTCCCGCGACATCGCTGACGTAGTACTCGCGGGCGGTCAGATCGATCGATGCGCGGTCGCCGCCGATGACGCGCAGGACGAACAGCGCCTGCGGCGCGATGCCGTACTGGTAATCGCCGTCGCGCGGCCCGCGGTTGGTTCCGACGGCGGCGAAGCCGGCACCGCCGAGCGCGGAACCCTGCAGCGCGATCCGCCGTGAAAGCCACCACTGCGCCGTCGTACCTAACGAGACGGCGGTGCTGGACACTCGGAACAACTGGGGCGCGATGTAGTCATAGCTGCCATACAGCCCCCATACGCCGCGATAGCGGTCCCCCAGCTCATACGCACGCCCGGTGAGAACGCCGCGCGTGAGAATGCTCTCGAACCCGTTGGCACTCGATCCCGTAGCCTGCAGCACGAAGTAGTCGAATGGCCGCGAGTATACGTAGCCCGTTGGACCGGGCAGGCCGTACTCCATCGAAACGTCGACGATGCCCTCGCTCCGGCTGACGTCTTGCGACGTCCCCAGACGATTCTCCGTTTCCGTACTGAAGCCAAGCTGCATGCGCCGATAGTAGACCGCCCCGCGGCTCGACATGACCTGATCGAAGCGCCGGCCGAAGATCGTCCGGTTGAACCCCGTCGTTGGCGCGACGATGGCTGTGAAGCGCTCGCGCCCCGCCGCGGGATCGGGAGCGCCTCGCTCGAGCATCAACTGCGCGACTCTGAAGAAGGACTCACCCAGCAAGGTCCCGGCGACGCCGCTGGCGATCTGATCGTTCCATGACGGAGGGGTCTTCTCGCCCGCAATCTCCCACAGTCCGCTGGCCGCGAAGGTGTATCCTAACGACTCCCAGAAGCCGAGGCCGGCCGACCGGGCGAAGCCGTGATAGATCGACCCCTGATACGGATGGCCGAACTGATTGATGAGGTACGGGTCCTCTTCCACGACCCACCGTCGCCGGAGGTTTCGGCGGATCGAGGCGAGGTTCGTCTTGTAATCGCTCCCGAGCACGAGTCGGTCGAAGACGTTCAACGCGACTTCGAACCCGACGATCTCGAGTGCGGGAATGACATGGCTCCGCTCGCGCTGCACTGGCGCGGGTCGCACCGGCGCGATTCGGCCGTCGTCTCTCCGTGTCGCGACGCGTCTGCGCACCACGCTCACATCGACAACCGGCTTCGATGACTGTGCCGTAACGGTCGACGCGTCCGTGCCCCATGTTACCGCGAAAAGCGCAGCTAGCCGCCACGCCCGCCGGATCGACGCGTCACGAACGCTCGGCAACACCGTCAATCTGGATCCCGCAGCTGCAAAGCCGTCTCCCTTCATGGGCGTCACGGCTGGTACACGCGGTCGCCCGAAAAGTGGCGCTGGCCCCCCCCGGGGATCGCGCGGCCCGGCTGTCGTGACCGCGCCTAACGCCTGACGGGAAGGGGTGCGCCCTGCGGGATGGCGGCACCGTCGTGCCGCGGCTCGCTCGCGCCGAAGTTCACGCCGGCGGGCGTGCGCATCACGGCTTGTCCCCACCCAAACGTGCTGGACCGCGGCCCTACGGACTCGACCTCGTGTCCCAGTCGCTTCAGTTCATCACGCACCGTCCCGGGCACCAGCCATTCCACGTTCACGTCGCAGCCGTCGAACGACGACTTGGAGAACCGACCTGCCTCGAGCGCCTGCTGGATCGTCATGCCGAAGTCGGCAATGTTGGACACGAACTGCGCGTGTGCCTGGGACTGATTCCAGCCGCCCATGATCCCAAACCCGATCCGGACACCGTCCTTCTCCATGAAGGCGGGGATGATGGTGTGCAGAGGCCGTTTCCTTCCCGCGAGCACATTGACCGAACCAGAGTCGAGCGAGAACAGTGATCCGCGGTTGTGCAGGAGCACGCCCGTACCGGGCGCGGTGAGACCCGAGCCAAACTCGGAATAGATACTCTGGATCAGTGACACGATGTTGCCGTCCTTGTCCACGACCGTCAGGTAGATGGTCTCGCTCCCGGTGAGACCAGCGACCGATTGATAGGTCGCGGGAGTCACCTTGCAGGCCGCACGTGATGGATCGATCAGCCTGGCCCTTTCGGCTGCAGCATGTTTGTCCAGCATTGCCGCCGTCGGTACCTTCGTGAAGGCGGGATCCGCGGTGTACCGGAGCATGTCGGCATAGGCCAGCTTCTTTGCCTCGATCATGTGGTGCATGGTGCGGGCACTGTGAAAGCCCCAGTCCCTGATCGGGAACGGCTCCAGCATGTTCAGCATCATCAGGGCCGCGATCCCCTGTGTCGGCGCCGGTAGCTCGTAGACCGTCCACCCGCGGTAGGTGGTGCTGATCGGCGTGACCCACTCCGCCCGAAGCTCCCGCAGATCGTCCAGCGTCATCAGCCCACCCTGTTCCTTCGACAGCTTCACGATGGCGTCGGCCACGGGTCCCGTGTAGAAACCTTCCTGCCCACGTTCGGCGATGCGCCGGAAGGTCCCGGCCAGGTCGGGATTCCGGAACCGTTCGCCTTCCCGTGGGGCGCGCGTCCCGTCGAGGAGAAACGTCGCCTTGGTATACGGGCTCGCCGAGAGGCGATTCACCGCGCGTCCCCACATGCGCGCGACCTGTTCCGTCACGGGGAACCCTTCCTCGGCGTAGTAGATCGCGGGCGCGAGCAACTGGGCGAACCCCAGAGTGCCGAATGTGTCGCGCAAGGCCTGCCAGCCCGCCACGGCGCCGGGCACGGTCACCGTGTGAATGCCGCGCGGCATGCTCGTGTGCCCCTGCGCGCGCAGATGCGCAGCGGCCAGTGCTTTCGGCGCCCACCCGGCGGCGTTGAGTCCATGCAGCTTTCCTGTCTTTGCCTCGTAGACGATGGCGAACAGGTCACCACCGATACCATCGCCCGATGGCTCGGTGAGCGCGATGACGGCGTTGGCGGCAATCGCGGCGTCAACGGCATTGCCGCCTTGTTCGAGGATTTGCGTGCCCGCCTTGGCTGCCAGCGGAGAGCTCGACGCGACGATGCCCAGCGTAGTCGTCACCATCGAACGACCGGTCACGGGCAGAGACGATCCCTGCCCACCGACCGACGAACTGGCGGTGAGGATCACGCAACCAGTCAGCGAGCGGATGATGCGGCAACTCATCGGGGACTCCGGCGCGAAGGGCACCCCCGAGCATCAACGTCCGGACAGCTCTCGTCAAGCACCTGGCGCGCCATCGCTGCGTCTGCTCTCCGCCTCTCCGCGCTTCTCCAACGGAGCGGATACACCTCAATGACACGCCCCATTCCCCGAGTCCGTGAACGTCTTCCCGGCCACGGGCACGAAATTCCAGGAGTACGGTCCGTCGCCTAACGTCATCTGGAGAACACCGAAGGTCTGGTTGTTGCGCACCTGGCTGTTGGGATGGATCACCCGGAACTGCACCAGAAAGCGGCCGCCGACGCCAACGGTGATCTGGCGGATGCCGTTGACAGGGTCAGCCGCACCGGACGGGTTCATTGGCGCGAATCGCTCGTAGACGTGCGCGTGGCCGTTGAGCACCACGTCGGCACCGACCTCGTACAGCGCGTCCCAGAAGTTGGCGATCGTGGCATCGTTCCCGTGCTCGCCATCCGAGCTCCAGCGTGGGTGGTGGAAATACGCCAGGATGCAAGGCTTCAGCGTCGCCGCGAGATCCGCCCGGAGCCACTGATCCTGCGGTGACCCGGCATCGCATGCGATGACGCCGCAATTGCTGTTCAGCACCACGATGTGCCAGGAGCCGAGATCGTAACTGTACCAGCCTTCCGACGGATTGCCGGCCGCCGCACCGAAGTATCCGAAGTAGCCCGCAGCTCCCGCTGTGTAGTACTCGTGATTTCCTCCGCTGGGCTTGGTCCGCGCCTTGTGTCGGCCCCAGGAAGGGTCGGAGCAGTTGGCGTAGTCCTGTGGAGCGCCCACGGGATACGCATTGTCTCCGAGAACGGCTACCGTCCCCGGAATGTTATCGACCAGCAGCGACGTTGCATCGTCGTTGGTGTTGCCGCAGTGCGCGATGTCGCCAGTTGCGATGAGTGTCCCTGTCACCGTGACCGCGGACGTTCCCGTCGTGCCGTTCGGTGCACTCGCTGATACCGTGGCAGGACCCACACTGATTCCAGTCACGAGCCCGGTACTGGAGATGGTGGCGATGCCGGGCGCGTC
>JBQTIW010000199.1:0-11658 GCA_052387735.1 Gemmatimonadaceae bacterium | reverse complement strand
AACGGCGGCCGACACACGAGCTTAGAGTCACTTCACTGTCATGGCCACGCAGGTCTCAACTTCGCTCATCACAGAGCCCGATCTCCTCGACGCTTGTGACACGCTGCGCGGCGTCGCGGTGCGGACTCCGGTTTTGCTCTGCGATGCCCTGAGCGATGGGGGCAGGCGGATCTGGATCAAGCCGGAAATGCTGCAGCGCGGCGGGGCCTTCAAGTTCCGGGGCGCGTACACCTTCCTTTCGCGCTTGACCGCCGAGGAGCGTGGGAAAGGCGTGATCGCGCCGTCGAGCGGTAACCACGCGCAGGCCGTAGCCCTCTCCGCGCGCATGTTCGGTGTGTCGGCGACCGTGGTGATGCCAACGACGGTCACTCTTGCCAAGCGTTCCGGGGCCGAGCGTTTGGGAGCCACGGTCGAGCTGGCGGGAACGACGACCCAGCATCGGATGGACCGGGCGCTGGAGCTCGTTCGTGAGAGGGGTTACACGCTGGTGCCGCCTTACGACCATCCGTGGATCATCTCCGGACAAGGCACGACCGGGGTCGAGATCGTGCAGGACTTGCCAGAGGTGAGGCAGGTGTTGGTTCCTGTGGGCGGCGGTGGTCTGAGCAGCGGCGTCGCGGCTGCGGTAAAGCTTCTCAGTCCGTCGACGCGGGTGATCGGCGTGGAGCCAGCCGGCGCACCAAAGCTCACACGGGCCAGGGCGGCCGGCGAACCGGTGACCCTCGAGCATTCGCACAGCATTGCCGATGGTCTGATGGCGGTCAGGATCGGGACGTTGCCTTTTGCGCATCATCAGGCATATCTGGACGACGTTGTGACGGTGAGCGAGGCGTCCATCATCCAGGGGATGCGCCTGCTGATGGATCGCTCGAAACTCGTAGCCGAACCCAGTGGTGCGATCACCGTGGCGGCGCTGCTCGAGGGGGCGGTGGAGGCGATCGGGGGAACAGTCTGCGTGCTCAGCGGAGGGAACGTGGACTGGGACGGGATGCGGGAGCTGTTCGGAGATGCCTAACGCCTGCATACTGATCGCAGACGACGACGCGTCGATCCTGCAGACGATGTCGTGGGTGCTCAAGGAGCACGGCTACGACGTCGCGGCGGCGCGCGAAGGGAGTCGGGTGATGGCCTTGCTCGAGGAGCGCACACCGGACCTCGTGCTCCTCGACGTGATGTTCCCCGACGCCGATGGCTACGTGCTGCTGGAGCGGATCAAGTCGGATCCGCGCTGGCGCGATATCCCCGTGCTGATGGTCTCGAGCCTGCCCCCGGAAGAAGCGGCGGTACGGACGCTGGGCCTGGGCGCGGCCGACTTCGTGAAGAAGCCGTTCCGCGTAAAGGAACTGCTCGCGCGCATTCAGGCGCAGCTGCGCATGCGCACGATTCTCCGGTCGGCCAACGATGCGCTACATAACGCGGAACGTGAGCTGGAGCGCGTTCGGGAGGAAGCCGAGAGCCGGCGCAAGCTCGTCGACATTCTGCACGACGTCACGGACGACCTGTCCTCGGACGAGATCTACCACTTGCTCGCCCGCCGCGTGGCGCGCGCGCTCGACCTCACGCACTGCTCGGTGATCCTGGCCCGATCCGGCGAACGTCCGCGAGTCGTGGCCACAGCGTTCGAGCACGGGATGGAAGGGACCCTGGAACTGGAGCTCGATCGCTATCCCGAGATCCGGGCCGCGTTGGAAAGCGGGAGGCCGGTGCTCGTGGAAGACGTGCGGACGAGTCCTCTCTATGCCGAGGTACGCGAGCGCTGGCGTGCGGAGGGGACGAAAGTGAGCATCCAGTCGATCATCGCCCTGCCGTTCGCGCTCGAGCCCACGCAGGCCGGCGTCTTCTTTCTGCGTCGCAGCGTGAACGAGCCGCCTTTGGGCCGCGACGACGTAGAGTTCGCCGATACTGTCGTGAAAGCAGCGGTGGCGGCGGTCCAGCGGGCCCAAGTGCTGGAAATGACGATCGCCGACAACCGACGCCTGGAGCAGCTGGCACAGACCGATCCTCTCACCCGCGTCCTCAATCGCCGCGCGCTGACCGATCGATTGGCCGCGGAGATGGGGCGTGTGAAGCGCTACGATTCCACGGTATCGCTGCTGCTGATCGATCTCGATCATTTCAAGCGGATCAACGACAACTACGGCCATCTCGTAGGCGACGACGTGCTGACAGAGATGGCCAACCTGCTGCAGGGCGCCGTGCGTGCAGTCGACGTGGTAGCGCGCTACGGCGGCGAGGAATTCGTGGTCGTGCTGCCGGAAACCGGCGCAGTGGGAGCGGCGCGGTTTGCCGAGCGTCTGCGAGAGCTGATCGAGATGCACGCTTTTGCGCGCGGATCGTCGGGCACGCTCAGTCTGACGGCGAGCATCGGCGTCGCGACGTTCCCGTCCCCGGGATGGGAAACGGTGGAGGACTTTCTGGCTGGAGCGGACCAGGCGCTGTACCGGGCGAAAGCGGAGGGGCGTAATAGGGTGCGGGTGTAAAGTCTGAGACGGGCGGCGGGTGACGGGAGAATCTCAAGACTGGATGTGCGTGGTCCCTTGGTTTCGGTTCGGCACGGGAACGAACGCGCCAGAGGACTTCCGCTTGCGTTCGGACGCGCGGGGATCGAGCCTTGGTCTCCGTCTCCGTCTCCGTCTCCGTCTCCGTCTCCGTCTCCCGTCTCCCGTCTCCCGAATGAGAGCGCTCGTCGTCTTTGGCCTCCTTGTCAGCACCGCTTGCGCTGCCCCCGCCCAGCCTCTTGCCCGGGCAGTCCACCTCACCGATAGCACATACAACGGCCGCCTCTGGGTGCCGCGCGGCTTCACGGTGAGCGAGTTCGCCAGTGTCCCGGGGGCGCGGTTCATGGCGCGGGGGCCCGATGGCGCCGTGTACGTCAGTCAGCCGCGCAGCGGTCAGATCACGCGTCTCGTGGACACCAATCGCGATGGGCGTGCTGATTCGAACACGGTCGCCGTGAGCGGACTCAATCGGCCGCATGGCATGGCGTTCCGTGACGGCTGGCTGTACATCGCGAACACGGACGCGGTGGTACGGGTGCGGCTCGGCGGGAACGGCATGCCGACGGGGAGTCCGGAGAAGCTCGCCGAGTACAGCAGCGGCGGCGGCCACTGGACTCGTACCGTGGTCTTCGGACGCGATGGTGCCATGTATGTTTCCATCGGATCGAGCTGCAACGTGTGCGTTGAGCGCACGCCGGATCGTGCGGCCGTCATGCGGTATGACGCCGACGGCCGGAGCGGCCGGCTGTTCTCCAGCGGTCTGCGCAATGCGGTGGGGATGGCGGTGCACCCCGGCACCGGTGAGATCTGGGTGACGCAGAACGAGCGCGACAATCTCGAGCCAGATCACCAGGACCTGCCCCCGGAAGAGCTCAACATTCTCGTCGATGGCGGCCACTTCGGCTGGCCATATTGCCACAGCAATCGCGTGCCGACGCCCGACGCCAGCGTCAACGACCCGGCGCGCTGCCCGGGCACGATTCCGCCCGCCCTCGCCCTGCCCGCGCACGTTGCCCCGTTAGGCATCGCCTTCCTCGACGAGGCCTCGGCACTGCCGGCCGAGTATCGCGGTGACGCCCTGGTGGCCTACCACGGATCGTGGAATCGCGACACGCCGGTGGGGGCGAAGGTCGTGCGGATCCGGGTCGCCAACGGCAGGCCGGTGCGCTCGGAAGACTTCATTGTGGGATGGGGCGAGGGAGGCAGGCGCTGGGGGCGGCCGGTGGACGTGATCGTCGCCGCCGACGGATCGGTGCTGGTCTCCGACGACCAGACCGGAACCATTTACCGGGTGACTCGTTAGGATGCGCGTTCGCTCTTGCAGTCTCGCCCTGGTCGTTCTGGCGACGATCGGCAGCTCCGTGCTCGGCGCGCAGGCTCGCAGCCTCACGGGAGCGAGCCGTCCCGGGATCGACGTGTTGCATTACGAGTTTCGCGTCGAGTTTCCCTCGGGGACGATGCCCGACACGATTCGCTTTGTGGCCACGGCGACCGCACATCGCACGGCGGGCATCGCGTCGCTCGCCCTCGACCTTGCCGCGACGATGCTCGTGGACGCGGTGCGGGTGAATGGTGCAGCGGCGGCGTTCACCCGCGATGGAGCGGTCGTGCGCGTGACCCTGCCGGCGGGTGACCGCGACACACTGCGCGTTGCGGTGCAGTACCACGGCGTTCCAACGGACGGGCTGATCGTGACCCGGGACAGCGCGGGGGGATGGACCGCCTTCGGCGACAACTTTCCCGACCGCGCCCGTCAGTGGCTGGCCACGGTGGATCACCCCAGCGACAAGGCGACGGTGGAGTGGATCGTGCGCGCGCCGGGATCGCACCGCGTGATCGCCAACGGCGACCTGCTCGAAGAGACGCCCGAAGCGGGGACGTCGAAGCCGCGCATGGTCATCACCCGGTGGCGGAGCGCACGGCCGCTGTACACAGCCGTCATGGTCATCGGTGTTGCGCAGTTCGGGGTCTACGAGCTCGGCAAGGCCGCCTGCGGCTTTGCTGAGTTGGGGGGGTGTGTCCACCAGTCGGTGTGGATCTCCCCAGATGTCCGCGACTACATGCCCGGCCCGTTCGCCCGAGCCGGTGAGGTGGTGGCGCTCTTCTCCCGTCTCGTGGGGCCGTACCCGTATGAGAAACTCGCGCACGTGCAGTCCACGACCCGGTACGGGGGCATGGAAAACGCCTCGGCCATCTTCTACGCCGACGCCATTTACCGGCGGCGGTCCATGACGGAAGGTCTCATCGCGCACGAGACCGCACACCAGTGGTTCGGGGACGCGGTGACGGAGCGGGAATGGCCGCACGTCTGGCTGTCCGAAGGATTCGCCACGTACTTCGCCGCGCTGTGGACGGAGCACTCGCGAGGCGACAGCGCCTTCCGCCGCGACATGACTCAGATGCGCGCCTCGGTGCTCAATGCGCGAATAACGAGTGAGAAGCCGATCGTCGACGAGGGGCTCGACAATCTGGGTCGCGTGCTGAACAGCAACGTGTACCAGAAGGCTGGCTTCGTGCTGCACATGCTCCGGCGCGAAGTGGGGGACTCTGCGTTCTTTCGCGGCATCCGCGCCTACTACGCAAAGTACCGCCACGGCAATGCCATGACGGCCGACTTCATGCGCGAAATCGAGACGTCATCAGGGACGAGACTGGACTGGTTCTTCGATCAGTGGATGCAGCGGCCAGGCGTGGCCGAGCTCACTGTGTCATGGCGATGGGACGCGCCGCGCCGCGCGGTGGTGCTGAACGTGGAGCAGGGCACGCGCTTCGAACCGTATCGGGTGAACCTGTCAGTCGATGTGACCGACAGGGCGGGTCGCACGCAGCGTGTGCGCGTCACGGTACCGGCGGGGCGAGCCTCGACGGTAGAGGTGCCCGTGCGGATTGAGGGAGAGCCGGCCAAGGTGACGATGGATCCGGATGTGTCGGTGCTGGGGACCGTTACCGGACGGGAGACAGGAGACGGGAGACGGGAGTGAGATACACGCGTCTATTCCCCGCTGGAGGTCGAGATTGCGCGATAGGCCGGCTAACTTGCGGCTCTTCCTAGCAGCCGGCGGGGCTGCGTCGCGTCGATTGGAGCCAGGGAAGGTCTCTTTCCCGTTCCCCGTCTCCCGTCTCCCCGTCCTCACCTCGACCGTTCAGAAGTATGCGCATGCTCGTACTTGGCGCGGGCCTGCAGGGCTCGGCTTGCGCCTTTGATCTATTGCAGAACCCCGACGTCGACGAGGTACGCCTCGCCGATGTCGAGATCGAGTCACTGCCAGCGTTCCTCGACCCGTGGCTCGGCAACCGGCTGAAGCCCGTGCAGCTCGATGTCCGCAATCGCGAGGCGACGCTGGCGCAGATGCGGCAGTGCGACGCGGCAATGAGCGCGGCCCCGTACTACTTCAACCGCGACCTCGCCGAGCTCGCCGTGGACGGACGGGCCCACTTTTCCGACCTCGGCGGAAACACGGAGATCGTCGCGGAGCAGCGGACGCTGCACGAGCGAGCGACGGCTAGCGGCGTGTCCGTCATCCCCGACTGCGGCGTTGCGCCGGGCATGGTCAATATCCTCGCCCAATACGGGATCGAGCAGCTCGACGGTGTCGACGCCGTGCGGATCTTCGTCGGTGGCTTGCCACAGCAGCCCGAGCCGCCGCTCAACTACCAGATCGTGTACTCCCTGGAGGGCGTACTGGATTACTACACGACGCTGTCGTGGATCATCCGTGACGGCAAGCGCACGCAGGTCAGGGCGCTGTCCGAGGTTGAGCCGGTCACGTTTCCAGAACCGTTAGGCACCCTCGAGGCGTTTCACACCGCGGGTGGGCTGTCGACGCTCGGCTTCCGGTACGAGGGAAAGATCCCGACGATGGAGTACAAGACGCTGCGCTACCCGGGACACGCGAGGCTCATGGAGGCGATCCGCGACCTCGGTTTCCTTGACGATGACCCGGTGCAGGTGAATGGCTCGAGGGTGCGCCCGCGCGATGTGGCCGTCGCCGTGATGAATCCCCGCCTGACAAAGCGAGGCGCCAAAGATCTCGTGGCGCTCCGCGTCTCGGTCACGGGCACAAAGGATGGAAAGCCGGCAGGCGTGGAATGGAACCTCGTCGATCGTTACGACGAGGAGCACGGCATTTCCGCGATGATGCGATGCACGGGCTACTCGCTGGCGATCACCGGGCTGATGCAGGTGCGCGGTCAGATCAGCGCAAAGGGAGTACACACGCCGGACGAGTGTGTACCGGGATCGGCCTACGTCGAAGAGCTGGCGATACGAGGGGTAGTGCTGGACGGGACGGGATTCGGGATTCGGGATTAGGGTCTGGGGGTCGAATCCCCAATCCGGGGTTTATCTCGCGAATCCCGCCATCGTCGCGCCCATCGCATCGATCGTCTCGCGCGCGTTCCAGCGTTCGCGGCCGTTGTAGAACATCGAGAACGCCAGCAGCTCGCCGGAGCGCGAGGTCACGTAGCCGCCGAGGGCGATGACGTCATTTGTGGTGCCGGTCTTGGCGTGCAGGTTCCCTCGGGCGGGAGTCGAGGCCATGCGCGAGCGCAGCGTCTCCGACACCCCCGCCACCGGCAGCGACTGATGAAACTCGCGCGCCCACGGGGCCCTGTTGGCGTACATCAGCAGTTGCGTCAGCGCGCGCGCCGTAACCCGGTTGAGCGATGACAGGCCGCTCCCATCCGAGATGCTGATCGCGCTGGACGCGACGCCGGCCCGCTCGCCGAGGAGGGCCTTCAGCTGTTCGTTGCCCAGTCGCGCGCTGCCCACGATGGCTGCCTCGTGCCCCCGCGAGGCGGCGCGGAGCATCAACTCGGCGAAATGATTGTCGCTTTCGCGATTCATTACGTTCGCCAACTGGTACAGCGGCGGCGACGACAACGCACCGACCGAGAGCGCCGTTGGCGGCGTGCTCGCGACCTTCACGTCGCCCTTGACCTCGACTCCTTCCTGCTCCAGAGCCTTCTTGAATGCGGCGGTTGCGAACCTGGCGGGGTCGTCCACCACGACGGTGTACACGCGCGGCTGCGAGCGTCCGCCGATCCATCCTGTGACGACGATTGCGCCATCCCCGCGGCGGCTCACGGTCAAACGCGCGCCGCGGCCGGTGCCGGACGTGCGGGTCAGGTTCACGATCTTGTAGCCGGACAGCGCGGGACGTAGTGAAACCGTCGCTGCCTTCGCGGCCGCGGTCGGCGAAATCGCGACGTGCAGCAGGTTGTTGTTCAATGAAAGCGCCGACACCCGGGCAGCGTAGCTGGCGCCGAGGTAGCGGGCGAGCCAGCCGTCGGGAATCCGCTTCTCCTCGAAGGCGGACGCATCGCCGATGATGTCGCCCGTCACCCGTTTGATCCCCGCGTGTACGACCATCTGAGCCAACGCCTGCATTGGCGCCTCGGGTTGTCCTCCAAGGAAGCGTCCCGCGAGCGCGGGATCGCCGCCGCCGCGCAGGACGAGCGAGCCCTGGAGAGTCCCATCGGTCCCCACCTCGCCGTCGCGGAGGACAGCAGTCTGCATCTGGTGTTGCACGCCGAGCCGCTCGAACGCGAGCACGGTCGTGAACAGCTTGAGTGTGGACGCCGGCATCAGCGGCATGTCGGCGTTATGCGCGAACAGCGTGTCGCCCCTCGACACAGACGTCACAAGCACGCCCCAGGTGCCGCGCTTTACGCGGGCGTTCAGCAGCGCGCTCAGGTCCCCGCCCAGCGCGGCAGCGCCGTAGGGAGTCGTGACGACGAGCGGCGTGGGCGCGACCTTGACCCTCCCCCGCGAGACACGTCGCACACGAGCGGTGGTCGAGCTGGTCTTGGCGCGCGACGCTCCGACGTGCGAACCGTCGCTGGACCGCGGCCGCGAGATCGTCAGGTGTTCGCCGTTGGACGTCTGCGCGACAACGCGAACAGCCGGCACGAGCGCGGCAAGGGATGCGATGATCCCGGCGCGGAACAGAGTCCGGTGCGGCTTGAACGGCGCGCTACGCAACTGAATGCCCGTCGGTGGTCGGTCTAGGTTGGACCCCTGATGCCAGGGGAGATGGTTGAGTCGACACCCGCGGCGGTATTCTCACCCACGTCGTACTACCCGCGACCCCGTCGAAAGCTCAGACCTTGAAGAACAGCCGCTTACGGTAGAGCAGCCCCAGAATGGCCGCCCAAACGAGGACGAAATTGACGGCATACAGCAACGACGCGCTGCGGGGCGAGAGCCAGCTGGCCAACACGTTGTCGTAGATCACACCCTGGAGCGGCACTCGCTCACCGTCGACCTCCAGTGTGACCAACGACCCCATCAGCCGCGCCATGATCCCCGAACCGAGGAATGCGATCATTGGATTCATCCCATACCATCGGAATGGAGGGGTCCACCTCGTTATGCCTAACACATCGATCAGCCAGGTGCAAGTCGCCAGCGTGACGGCCGCCATGCCGCCCGTGAACAGCACGTAGGAGCTGCTCCACAGGTTCTTGTTGATGGGGAACGCCCAGTGCCAGATGAGGCCCGCCACCATGGCCAGGCAGCCGGCGCCAAAGAGGTGCAACAGCCGCTCGGTGCGCGGGCGCGACGCACCGATCCACTGGCCGGCGAGCACCCCCAGCATCACCGTGCCGATCGCCGGCGCGGTGCTGAGCAGCCCCTCGGGGTCCCAGGTCTTCGAGCTGCGCCAGAGATGATTGCCGAACACCGTGCGGTCGATCCAGGCGGCGAGGGAAGCCGATGGGTCGTCGAGGTTCTGAGGGCCCAGGCCATGCCCCGGCACCGGGACAAGCGTCATCAGCGCCCAGTATCCGATGAGCAGGGCCGCGATGATCCAGAGCTGCTGCCGCCAGCTGGTTCGCAGCGTCAGCAACGCCGCGGCCATGTACGCTACGCCGATCCGCTGCAGGACCCCAGGGTATCGCATCTCGCTGATGCGGGTCAACGGCACGTAAGGAAAGGCGGCGAGCAAAAGCCCGCAGAGGACGATGAGGAGCCCGCGGGTGACGATCTGCCTGACAAGTTGCGCCTCCTCGTCACCCCGGGCGTGACGCGCGCTCAGCGAGAGATGTGTCGTCACGCCGACGATGAAGAGGAAGAACGGGAAGATCAGATCGGTCGGCGTCCACCCATGCCACGGGGCGTGTTGCAGTGGGGGGTAAATCGCACTCCACGTGCCGGGATTGTTCACCAGCAGCATCCCGGCGACGGTCAGACCCCGGAACACATCGAGGGCGAGGAGGCGCTCGCCCGTCTGCGTCCGCCCGCTCGTCGGCGGCTCATAGACCGGCTCGCGCATAGGGCTACGTTATTGCGCGTTGCGGGCCCCCGCCATGGCAGGGGTCGCTACAGGAGCGGGGGAGCTCCCCGCTGCGCCCCCAGGCGCCTGGCGACCGGCGCTCTACGCTCCCCGCTTCCCGTTCACGGCTGCGCCGCAGGCGCCTACCCGGCCGGCGCTTTACGCTCCCGCTTCCCGTTCACGGCTGCGACGCAGGCGCTTACCCGACCGGTGCTCTCCGCTCCCCGCTTCCCCTCGCTTCCCGCTGCGGTGCAGGCGCCGCTAGGGCGCGCGCAATCGCCTCGGGCTCTGCCGGCTTGGTCACGTGATCGTCGAAACCGGCCTCATGTGCCAGACTTTTGTCGCCCTCCTGACCCCACCCCGTGAGCGCGATCATCCGGATGCCCTCTCCCCACGGCTCGGACCGAATGCGCCTCGCGGCGTCGTAGCCGTTCATTCGGGGCATGCCGATGTCCATCAGAATGAACGTCGGACGGAATTCCTCGGCGACTGCGATCGCAGCGGCGCCGTCGAATGCGACGCGCACGTCGTGGCCCAGGAGCTCGAGGAATCGCATCAGACTAATGGCCGCGTCCTGGTTGTCATCGGCGACCAGCACGCGGTGGCGGGGCGTGGGCCCGAGGGTCGTCGCTGGCCGTTCGTCGGCGACCGGTTCCGTCGCCTGCTCGAGTGGAAGCGTCACCACGAACTCGCTTCCACCCTGCTCGACGTTGCTGAAGGCTGCGATGCGGCCGCCGTGCAGCTCCACGACCTGTTTGGCGAGCGCGAGGCCGACGCCGAGCCCACCCTGCCGTCGTTCCAGCGATCGGTCGACCTGGGTGAACATCTCGAAGATGCTTGGCAACGACTCCGCCGGGATGCCGATGCCCGTATCGCGCACACGCACGACGACCTCATGGTCCGATCGTTCAGTCGAGACCACGATGTGCCCGCCGGGGCCAGTGTACTTCGCACTGTTGTGGAGGAGGTTGCCGAAGACCTGCGCCAGTCGCGCGGGGTCGGCATGGAGCACCACGGGCTCGGACGTGTGGGTGATGGTCAGGGAGTGGCCCGCGGCTTCGATTGCGGGGCGACAGGCCTCGATCGCGCTCTGTATCACGGAGGCGAGCTCCACCGGCTCTCGGCGCAGGTCGAGCCGCGCGCGGGTGATACGGCTGACGTCGAGGAGGTCGTCCACGAGGCGCGTCATCTGGCGGGCCTGACGTTCGACGACCTCGGCCGCCCACTGCACCGTAGGCGGTACGCCTGGTGTGGCCCGCGCGATCTCGATCGCGTGCCGGATGGGAGCGAGCGGATTGCGTAGCTCGTGCGCCAGGGTCGCAAGGAACTCGTCCTTGCGACGATCGGCGCGCTGCAACTCCGCATGGGCTTCGCTCAATGCCGCCGTGCGCTCCTCGACTCGCTGTTCGAGTTCCTGATTCGCCAGACGCAGCGCCTCCTCGGCCCGTTGGCGTTCGCCGATCTCGTGGCGCAGCGCTTCGTTTGTCTTGCCGAGCGCCTGCGTGGCACGAAAGAGGTGGACGAAGACGGCGATCTTGGAGCGGAGCACTTTCGTGTTGATGGGCTTCGTCAGGTAGTCGACCGCCCCCACTTCGTATCCGCGGATGATGTCCGCGTCATCCAGCATATGCGCCGTGAGGAACAGAATCGGCACGTGCTGCAGCCGCTTGCGGGCGCGAATGATGGCGGCCAGCTCAAAGCCGCTGGTGCCCGGCATCCTGACGTCGAGCACGATGGCCGCGAAATCGCGATCCAGCAGGGCGAGCAACGCTTCCTCGGCCGAGCGTGCCCGCACCAGCGCGCAGCCCGTGGCCTCCAGTGTTGCCTCGAGGGCATCGAGGTTGCGCGATTCGTCGTCGACGAGGAGGAGTGGTGCCGGGTCCTCG
>JBQTIW010000198.1:0-42560 GCA_052387735.1 Gemmatimonadaceae bacterium | reverse complement strand
TTCGTGGTGTTCGTGATGACCGTGGCGGCCGCTGAGGCGGCCGTGGGGCTCGCGATCATCATTTCGATTTTCCGCCACCGGCAGACGGTGGACCTCAAGAACATCAATCTCCTCAAGGGCTGATGCTCCTCCTCCAGGAAGGCTCGGCCGCGCTCGCGCATCCGCTGTCGGGATCGGTAGCGGAGCTGATCTGGCTCGTGCCGGTGCTCCCGCTGATCGGGTTTTTGATCAACGGCTATCTCTCGCTACGGACAGCGGCGAAGGTGGGGCCGAACGATCCGACGGCCCATCACGCGCACCACGGCTCCGACCACGACGGACATGCACATAACGAGCATCTCGAGGAGCACGAACACGCGACGACACACCAGCATGCGCGGCTGGTGAGCATCGTCGGTCCGGCGGTGCTGTGGGCATCATTCGGGCTCGCCGTCTCGATCTTCGCCGCACTCGCCGGCGCCGATGCCGAAACGCCGTTCGTGAAGACGATGTTTTCATGGATGGCTGCCGGAAGTCTCTCCGTGGACGCGTCATTCCAGGTCGATCAGCTCTCGATGGTGATGACGCTGGTCGTGACGGGCGTCGGTGCGCTGATTCACATGTTCAGCGTTGGCTACATGCGCGAAGATCCCGGAGACCCGAGGTACTTCGCGTATCTCAATCTGTTCATGTTCTTCATGCTGCTGCTGGTGCTGGGCGCGAACTACCCGGTCCTGTTTATCGGCTGGGAAGGGGTAGGGCTCTGCTCGTACCTGCTCATCGGGTTCTGGTTCAGCGACAAGGCCAATGCCGACGCCGGGAAGAAGGCGTTCATCGTCAACCGGATCGGTGATTTCGGGTTCCTGATCGCGATGTTCATGCTCTTTGCGCACCTGGGGACACTGGATTTCTCCGGCGTGAATGCGGGAGCGACGCAACTGTCACCGACGGTCGTGACGGCGATCTGCCTGTTCATGTTCCTGGGATGCGCGGGCAAGAGCGCCCAGATCCCGTTGTATACCTGGCTGCCGGACGCGATGGCGGGTCCCACGCCGGTCTCCGCGCTCATTCACGCGGCGACCATGGTGACGGCCGGCGTGTACCTGATCGCCCGCAGCTCGGTCCTGTTCTCGCTCTCACCGGTGGCCAGTCTCACGGTGGCGGTGGTCGGGGCAGTGACTGCGCTGTTCGCGGCGACCATCGGCCTCAAGCAGTGGGACATCAAGAAGGTCCTCGCCTACTCTACCGTCTCGCAGCTCGGCTACATGTTCGTGGCTGTTGGCGTCGGCGCATACGCGGCGGGGCTGTTTCACCTCGTCACGCACGCGTTCTTCAAGGCGCTGCTGTTCCTCGGTTCGGGGGCGGTGATCTACGCCATGCACCGGGCCTACCACCATACCGGGAATCACGACGACGCGCAGGACATGCGGAACATGGGCGGCCTGCGGCAATACCTGCCATTGACCTTCGGGCTCATGTGGATCGCGACGCTGGCGATCGCCGGCATCCCGCCGTTTGCCGGTTTCTTCTCCAAGGACGAGATCCTCAGCAGCGGGTTCGCGCGGGCCCATGATTCGACGCTGGCCGACGCCACCTGGCTGGGCCTTCCGGGCCCCGTTGTCCTGTACGCCGTATGGACGATCGGCCTGGTCTCGGCGCTCCTGACGGCGATCTACATGACGCGCATGATGCGGTACACCTTCCACGGCCCCAACCGGACCGGAGAGCAGGAACGCCAGCACCTGCACGAGGCACCACGTGTCATGACCCTGCCGCTCGTCGTGTTAGGCATCCTGAGCGTGGCCGGCGGCTGGCTCAACCTGCCGGCGTTCTTCCCTGCGGGTCCGGTGCAGTCGCTGCATCACTGGCTGGAGCCGGTGACCGGTGAGGCAGCGCGGCGCATCACGCACGGCACCGAGCCGCATCTGGCGCCCGCGACCGAATACCTGCTGGTGGGGGTTGCGATCGCCATCGCCGCGATCGGTATCGCGTTCGCGTTTGCGCGCCTCAAGCCCGAGACGCTGGTCGCGAAGGAGGCGTCCCCCGAGCCGGAAGGGATCGAGCGGGTGTTGGAGCACAAATACTATGTCGACGAGATCTACGACAAAGTCCTCGTGCAGCCCGTGGTGGGAATGTCGCGTTCGATACTGTGGAAGGGCATGGACGCCGGACTGATCGACTCCATGTCGGTGAACGGCAGCGCGTACCTGGCGCGCGGACTCGGCTGGTTAGGCGCACGCCTGCAGTCGGGGCAGGTCAGCACCTACGCCTGGGTACTCGTCATAGGCGTGCTTGGCATCCTCGGCGCTTTCTCTCTTTAGACCATGGCCGCCCTTCTCGAATCAATCGGGTACAACGGCTGGGTCCTGCCGGCATTGCTGATCATACCAACGATCGGAGCGTTGCTGGTGTGGGTGCATGGGTACACGCTGCGCCACGCGTCCGACGCCGAGACGGAGGCCGGGGCGATGACCGCCCGGCGTGTGACCTTTGCGATCCTCGTGCTCGAGTTCATCGTCTCCATCGGCCTCTGGTGGTCGTTCGACGCGACGTCCGCCGGGTGGCAGGCGGTGGTGGACTGGCCCTGGATTGACGCCTGGGGCGCCCGGTTCGCACTCGGTATCGACGGCCTGTCGCTGATGATGGTGCTGCTGACCACGTTCCTCATGCCGCTCGCCGTGTTAGGCGGCTGGACCGGGGTGCGTCACAAGGTGCACGGGTATCACACCATGCTCCTGCTGCTGACCATGGGAATCCTGGGCGTGTTCGTGGCGAAGGATCTGTTCCTGTTCTACGTGATGTGGGAAGTGATGCTGATCCCGATGTACTTCGTCATCGGCATCTGGGGCGGGGAAGGGCGGATCTACGCCAGCATCAAGTTCTTCATCTATACCATGCTCGGCTCGCTGTTGATGCTGGTGGCGATCGTCTACCTCGGTTGGCAGGCGGGCATCCTGGAAGGGAAGCCGAATTTCGCGTACGACGCGATCATGGCACTCCCGGAGTTTCAGCCGATGGTGGCCTTCTGGTTGTTCGCGGCGTTCTTCGTCGCGTTCGCCGTGAAGGTGCCGATGTTTCCGTTCCACACCTGGCTCCCCGACGCGCACGTCGAAGCGCCGACCGCAGGCTCGGTGATCCTGGCGGGCATCCTGCTCAAGCTCGGCACATACGGCTTCCTGCGGCTCGCCGTGCCGCTGTTCCCCGGCATCGCGCTGCACCCGACCGTTCGTACGGTGATCATCGCCCTCGCCGTGATCGGCGTGATCTACGGCTCCCTGGTCGCGCTGGTGCAGCCCGACTTCAAGAAGCTCGTCGCCTATAGCTCTGTTGCGCATCTCGGCATGGTCATGCTCGGCATCTTCGCGCTGACGCGAGAGAGTGTGCAGGGCGCACTGATGGTCATGATCGGGCACGGCGTGTCGACCGGGGCCCTGTTCTTTCTCATCGGCATCATTTACGAGCGCAAGCATTCGCGCCTGATTGCCGACTACGGCGGCATCGCCAAGGTGGTGCCCATCTATGCCACGCTCCTCACGATCGTCGCGCTGAGCTCCATCGGGCTTCCAGGCACCAACGGGTTCGTCGCCGAGTTCCTGGTGATGGTCGGGTCGTTCAAGACCGTGCCGGGGATGACGACGATTTCGGCGTTGGGTGTGATCCTCGCCGCGGCCTACCTTCTGTGGGCATTGCAGCGCATCCTGTACAACCCGCTCGACAAGCCCGCCAACGCGCAGCTCAGCGATCTCAACTGGCGGGAGATCGGGCTGATGGCGCCGCTGATCCTCATGATTCTCTGGATGGGGGTGTATCCCAAGCCGGTGCTCACCCGCATGGAGGCATCGGTAGGCAAGTTCGTGCAGCAAGTCGAGGCCAAAGCGGCGCAGCAGTCCATGACCATGACCATGGGCGGGGGACGCTGAGATGAATCTCGACCTGTCGGTCCCTGCCCAGCTCAGCGCGGCGCTGGCGCCAGACCTGTTCCTGTTCGCGGGGGCGATGGTCCTGATGCTGTACGCGGCGTGGAAGCCCGACAGCGAACGCCACCAGCGAACCGCGGGGTACGCAAGCCTCGCGCTCGCGATGCTGGTGCTGGTGAGCGTCGTTCTGATGGCGAGGCGAGGATTGACCTCCGGCAACGGGGTGATCGCCGTCGATTCGTTCCGGTGGGCGTCGGACATCGTGTTCCTGATCGCGGCCATCATCACGATCGCGCTGTCGATAGACTACAACGCGCGCGAGGGCATCCACATCGCCGAAGCGCACGTGCTGACGCTGTTCGCGACCGGTGGCATGATGCTGATGGCGGCCGCGCGCGACCTGATGGTGCTGTTCCTCGGCATCGAACTGATGTCGGTCGCGGTCTACGTGCTGGCCGGCCTCAATCGCCGGTCGAACAAGGGAGCCGAATCGGCGCTCAAGTATTTCCTGTTAGGCGCGTTTTCCACGGGCTTTCTGCTCTACGGCATCGCCCTGGTGTACGGGGCAACCGGCAGTACGAACCTGACCACGATCGGTGAGCGCATTCTCGCGCTCGATCTCGCGCGCAGCCCCCTCTTGCTCATTGGCGTCGCCATGCTCCTGGTTGGCTTCGCCTTCAAGATCGCCGCGGCACCGTTTCACATGTGGGCACCGGACGTGTACGAGGGCGCACCCACCCCGATCACCGGCTACATGGCCGCGGCCGTGAAGGCAGCGGCGTTTGCCGCGCTTCTCCGCGTCTGGCTCGAAGGCTTCCCCGGCGCGTACCCCCAGTGGCACAAGGCGGTCTGGTGGCTGGCGGCGATCACCATGCTGGTGGGGAACGTCGTCGCGCTCCAGCAGCGCAACCTCAAACGCATGCTGGCGTATTCCAGCGTGGGGCACACGGGGTTCATTCTCGTCGCCCTGGCGGCCGGCACGCAGCAGGCGGCCGGAGCATTCATTTTCTATCTGTTGGCCTACACGCTGGCAACCATGGGCGCGTTCGCCGTGATCGTCGCGCTGGGCAGCCACAGCCAACCCCGGGAAACCGTGGAGGACTATCACGGGCTGTGGCACGAGCGGCCGGGTATGGCCATTGCCATGACGGTGTTCATGCTCGCGCTGCTGGGGTTCCCGATCTTCGGGGGGATGGGCTTCTTCGCCAAGTGGTACGTGCTGCAGGCGGCCCTGCAGGCGCCGGCGCCGCAGACCAGGCTCGCGGTGATCCTCGTGATCACCACGACCATTTCGGCGGGGTATTACCTTGGCTTGGTCATGGTGATGTTCATGAAGCCGCGACCGGCGGGCGCCCCGGCGCTTCCGGCCGTCGGCGGCATGGCGCGCGCCGTCATCGTGGCGTCGGTCGCGATCATCCTCATCTTCGGCGCCTATCCCGACCCGATCGTGCAGCTGGTGCAGCGACATTCCACGTTAGGCGCTCCGCCTGGCCCACCGGCAGTTCCGGCCGGACAGGCGGCCTCAACACGGTAGCTCACCGGGGCCGCTCGAGCGGCCCCGTCGTGTTTCGAGGTCACTCATGACGATCGCGGCGGGCATCTTTCGACAATACGATATTCGGGGAATCGTCGATCGCGACCTCACCGAGGAAGCGGCGCTCGGCGTCGGTCGCGCCTATGCGAAGCTGCTGCGGAGCCGCGGTCACCTTGGCGCCGTGGCGGTCGGACGCGACAACCGGCCGAGCGGACCCCGCTTACGCGATGCGATGGTCGCGGGCCTGACGTCGAGCGGCGTGGACGTGATCGACATCGGCGTTGTGCCGACGCCGCTCCTGTACTGGAGCCTCCATCACGTTGGCGTCGATGGCGGCATCCAGATCACCGGTTCGCACAATCCGCCGGAGTACAACGGCTTCAAGCTGTGCGTCGAGAAAGACTCGCTCCACGGCGAGGGAATCCAGGAGCTCCGCGGGATCATCGAGACGGAAAACTTTCTCGAGGGGGCCGGTACCGTCAGTCACGAAGCGGTGATCGATCGCTACATCGATGATGTGGTCGACAGGATCGGACGGCTCTCCCGCCCGCTCAAGGTCGTCTTTGACGCAGGGAACGGCGCCGGGGCGCTGGTCGCGGAGCGACTGTATTCCCGTCTCGGGCTCACCGGTACGTATCTGTTCTGCGAAAGTGACGGAACATTTCCTAACCATCACCCCGACCCGACCGTCGTCGAGAACCTCCACGACATCATCTCCGCAGTGCGGTCGCAGGGCGCGGATCTCGGTATCGCGTTCGACGGCGATGCGGATCGCATTGGCGTCGTCGACCGTCACGGGGCCATCGTGTGGGGCGATCACATCCTGATCCTCTACGCGCGCGACGTGCTGGAGCGCACGGGGAAGGGTCAGTCGGTCATCTTTGATGTGAAATGCTCGCAAGCCTTGCCCCACGCGATCACCGCGGCAGGGGGCATACCGGTGATGTGGAAGACCGGGCACTCGCTCATCAAGGACAAGATGAAGGAGACCCACGCCCCGATCGCGGGTGAAATGTCGGGACATATGTTCTTCGGTGAAGGGTTCTATGGACACGATGATGCGCTGTACGGCGGCGCGCGTCTGCTGCGCATCGTTGCCGACAGCGGCAAATCCGTGGACGAGCTCCTCGCCGACGTGCCGAAGTTCGTGTCCACGCCGGAGATTCGTGTGGAGACGACCGACGATCGCAAATTCGACATCGTTGCCGAGGCGGTGCGGCACTTTCGGGCGAAGTACGACGTGATCGACGTGGATGGCGTGCGCGTGCTCTTTGGTGACGGCTGGGGACTGATTCGCGCATCCAATACCCAGCCCGTGCTTGTGACGCGCTACGAGGCGCTCACCGCCGAGCGTCTCGCCGCCATCCAGCAAGAGATGCAGGAGTGGCTCAGATCGCAGGGCGTCACGATCTGACGTGATGCGCCGGCGCTGGGTGTTTGGCCTCACGCTCGGCGTTGCCGCGCTGCTGCTCACCGGGCGCGTCGTGGCGGGATGGATCGTGGACTATCGCTGGTACGAAGCGTTAGGTGCCAGTGGCGTGTTCTGGGTCAAGGCCACCAATCTGGCGCTGTTGCGTGGGACCGCATTCCTCGCCGGAACCGCCCTCGTGTTCGCCAACCTGTACACGGTCCGCCACTCGGTGGCATCGGTGGTCTTCCCGCGCCGCGTCGGCAACATCGAGATCGGTGAAGAGGTCCCCGGCCGATATCTGGCCTGGGCGGTCCTCGTCATCTCGGTGGTCCTCGGCTTCTTGCTGGCGCTCCTGAACGATGACTGGACCTCGCTCGAGCTCGTCAGGCACGGAGACACGTTCCGCGAGAGTGATCCCTACTTCCAGCTGGACCTCGCCTTCTGGGTGTATTGGCTGCCCCTGGAAAGCGCGATCCATCTCTGGGCGTTGATCGCGCTGCTGGCCGTCACCCTGATCGTCACGTTTCTCTACGCGCTCACGCCGAGCCTCCGGTGGGAGAACGGGCGGCTCAAGGTCTCGGGCTACGTACGCCGGCACATGTTTGTGCTGGGCGGGTTGTATCTCGTGCTGCTCGCGTGGAGCTACCGTCTGGACGCGTATCGCCTGCTCCTGCAGGGTAGCGGGGACGACAGTGCGTTCGTGGCCCTCGATCACCGCGTGGGCATTCCCGTCTACCTGGTGCTCGCACTGTCGACGATCGTGGGGGCGATGCTGGCCGTCTGGTCGGGATGGGTCGGGCAGCTTCGCCTGGCCGCCATCACGCTGGCCGCAGTGCTGGTGCTCGCGTTAGGTCTGCGACAGCTGCTGCCGCCCGTCGCCGCGCGGCTGCTGACTCCGGCCGACGCGGAGCTGCGCGATCGTCCATATCTCTCCACGAGAGCCGGCTTCTCACGCCGCGCCTTCGATCTCGACCGCGTGGTCACCGTCGGCTCGACCGACCGCGTCGGCGCACTCTCCGAAGTGGCCATCGGCACGCCTCTGTGGGATACCGAAGCCATTCAGCGTGCCGTGGGCTTCATGCGACTGAATGGGAAAGCACATGGGGCGTTGGGGTGGGAGCTCCGCGATCGCCGGCTGCATGCCATCGTCGTCGAACAGCCGATTGGCCCGGAGGCCGCCGACGTCCTGGCCCCATGGACGATCACCCGGCTCGACGCGGGACTCACCGCGGAGAATGGCGCGCTGATGCGGCCCACGTTTACCAGTGACGGCCTGCAGCGCGTACCCGCGGCCCTGGTGGCCGACTCGATGTCGGGCTACGCCGTGGTCTACGACTCGTTAGGGACGCTGGCGGCTCCTCCGTTACGCACCTGGAGAGCTCGCCTGGCGCACGCCTGGGGCTTGCAGAATCCGCGGCTGTTGCGGCACCGGGCGGGGGCGATGGAAGCAAAGGTCGTGCAGCACCGGGACGTTCGCGACCGCCTCCGTCAACTCTATCCCTTCTTCATGCAGAGCAATCGCGTGTTGCCGATCGTCCTCGGCGACTCGCTGTTGTGGGCGGTGCACCTCTACTCCGCTTCGGCGCACTACCCGCTGTCGGATCCCATCGTGCTGGCGACCAGGGACGTGCGGTATTTCAGGCACTCCGCCGTCGCCCTGGTAAACGCGCACACCGGTCGCGCCATCGCCATCGCCGATCCCAGTCCTGATCCGGTGGCCGCCAGCTGGATGCGGCGCTTCCCCAGGATGTTCGTGCCAGTGAGCGTGGCGAACGAGGACGTGCTGCGGCAGATCCCGCCCCCGGGCGATGGTGCGCTCACGCAGGCGCGCATGCTGGCGCGGTTCGGCCGGCGCGGGGAGTCCGGACCCCCATCCTACATCGCGCGCCTAACGGGCGCCGATACGCTGTTCGCCTTCCCCTCCTTTGCTCCTTTCGTGGATTCGGCCAGTCAGCGACTGGCCATTGCCTACCCCATTCTCGATGCGGCCGAACGCCTGCGGGGAGCAGTGGTCGCCTCGGGCGGCGCAGATGTCGAGGTGCGCTGGGTCCCGCTCGATACGCTGGGGCCCCGGTGGCAAGGCGCGTTGGAACTGCTGCGCCGGGCATTCGACTCGGCAGCCGCAGCCGGACGAGCCGAGTCGCAGTCGCTGGTCCGCGGGCCAGCGCGCGTCGTGACGGCAGGACGCAGGATCGTCGTTGTTCAGACGGCGTACGCCTGGCGCCCCGAGAATGCGCCTGCCGTCCGTCTCGCCGGCGCGCTCATCGACGACTCGCTGGCCGTTGGGCGCACCCTCATGAACGCCCTCGGACTTCCCGAACCCGCAGTCAACACGATTCCGCTGACGCCCGAAGCGTTTCGCACCAGGGTCACACAGCTGTACAATCAGATGCGCGACGCGCTGTCGCGCGGCGATCTCGCCGCGTTTGGGATTGCCTATGAGGCCCTCGGCAAACTTCTGCGTGCCGCCCAGCCGACGCCTTGAACCCTCATTTTGCCTCCGATAGCTTGACCGGCCGCCGAGAAGACGCCATCGCGACGGATGCGCGCTCCCCGGATGCGGTCGGCGAGGCTCCGAGGCCTCGGGTCGCGCTGGCAGCACGATCACTACGTATGGAGACGGTGTGAACATTCACGAATACCAGGCGAAGGAGATCCTTCGCGTTCTCGGCGTGCCGATTCCTCCCGGCGAGGTGGCAACGACGCCAGACGAAGCTCAGGCGATTGCCGCCCGCATCGGAAAGATGGTGGTGGTCAAAGCTCAGGTGCATGCCGGTGGCCGCGGCAAGGCGGGCGGAGTGAAGCTCGCAAAAACGCCCGACGAAGCGCGCGAGAAGGCTGCAGGCATTCTCGGCATGCAGATCAAGGGCCTGACGGTACAGCAGGTACTGGTGACCGAAGCCTCCGACATCGCCAGCGAGGCCTACGTCGGAATCATCCTGGACCGCGCAACGAAGAAGCCGGTTTTCATGGTGAGTCCTGCCGGCGGCATCGACATCGAGGAGGTAGCGGCCACCACGCCCGAGAAGATCCTCAAGATGCCGATCGACACGCGCTTTGGTCTGATGCCCTTCCAGGCCATGCAACTCGGCTTTTTTCTGTACGATGATCTCGCCAAGGCGAGAGCGGCGGGGAAGATCATGCAGCAGCTGTATGCGGCGTTCATGCAGAACGGCTGCTCGCTGGCAGAGATCAACCCGTTGATCGTGAGTCCGGCCGGCGATGTCATCGCGCTCGACGCAAAGATGAGCATCGACGACAATGAGCTCGATCGCCATCCCGAGCTCGCCGCGCTGCGCGACGAGAGCGCCGAAGCGCCCAGCGAAGTGCTCGCGCTCAAAGCCAACCTCACCTTCATCAAGCTCCATGGAAACGTCGGCTGCTGCGTGAACGGTGCCGGGCTGGCCATGGCGACGATGGACCTCGTGAAGTACTACGGCGGCGAACCGGCGAACTTTCTGGACATTGGTGGATCGTCCAATCCGGAGAAGGTGGTCAATGCACTGCGCATCATCACGTCCGACCCCAACGTGAAGGCGATCCTGTTCAACATCTTTGGGGGCATCACGCGCACGGACGACGTGGCGAACGGCATCGTGACGGCGACGAAGCAGAGCCCACTCAAGGTGCCGATCGTGATTCGCCTCACGGGGACGAACGAGGAGATCGCGATGAAGATCCTCACGGAGAACGGGTTCTCCGCGTCGAGCGACATGGACCAGGCAGTGCAGAAAGCGGTGGAACTCGCTACGGGAGGACACGCCGCGTGAGCGTCTTCATCGACAGAGACACCAGGCTGATTGTTCAGGGCATCACGGGCCGCGACGGCTCGTTTCACGCCCGGCAGATGATCGAATACGGCACCCAGGTAGTTGGCGGCGTGACGCCGGGAAAGGGCGGCCAGAAGTTCGAGGGCAGTGTCCCCGTGTTCAACACGGTTTCGCAGGCGGTGCAAGCAACGGGTGCGAACACCACGGTGATCTACGTGCCGCCGCTCTACGCAGCGGACGCCATCATGGAAGCCGCGGATGCAGGCGTGCCCCTGATCGTGGCGATCACCGAGGGGGTCCCGGTCCTCGACATGACGAGGGTCTATCCCTACGTCGTCGAGCGCGGCGCGCGCCTCATCGGCCCCAACTGCCCGGGCCTGATCTCCCCCGGCCAGTCAAAGGTCGGCATCATCCCCGGCCGCATCTGCACGCCGGGGCCCGTCGGAGTGGTTTCGCGCTCGGGTACGCTCACGTATGAAATCGTTTACCAGCTGACGAGGGCTGGAATCGGACAGACAACATGTGTCGGAATCGGTGGCGATCCTATCAACGGCACCAACTTCATCGATTGCCTTGCAGCGTTCGAGAAGGACCCCGCAACCAGGGCCGTGTGCATGATGGGTGAAATCGGCGGTACTGACGAGCAAGCCGCCGCCGATTTTGTGAAGCACCATATGACGAAGCCCGTCGTGGGGTTCATTGCCGGGCAGACCGCTCCTCCAGGCCGCCGTATGGGTCACGCCGGCGCCATCATCTCGGGTTCGTCAGGCACCGCCTCCGAGAAGATCGCGGCCTTTGAAGCGGCCGGAATTGGCGTCGCGAAGCGCCCGGTTGATTTTGTGGAGCTCGTGAAAGCGCGGCTGACCTGAACCGCGAGATGGGAGACGGCACACGGCAGAGGGTGACGGCGGAGGCGTGAGGAGACGGAGCTCGAGACCACCTGACGCAGCTGTTACCGCCGTCTTCCATCTGTCGTGTGGAGTCACTCGCCCGGCTCCGCTTACCCAATTCAGAAAACCCAATGTCTGGAAACCGCACCCTAACGATCATAAAGCCCGATGCCTTTGGCACCGGGAAGGCCGGCAAGATTCTCGCTCACCTCGAGGCCGATGGGTTCAAGCTATTGGCAGCACGCGTGTTGCGCCTTTCCACCTCTCAGGCCGAAGAGTTCTACGCCGTTCACAGAGAACGGCCGTTCTACCGGTCACTGGTGACGTTCATGACCTCAGGGGAGTGCATGCCGATGGTCTTGGAAAAGGACGATGCGGTGGCCGAGCTGCGCCGGGCCATCGGATCGACCGACCCTGCCGAAGCCGCCGCCGGAACCGTCCGAAAACTCCATGCGGAGTCAAAGGAGCGAAATGCGATTCACGCGTCCGATTCGGATGAGAATGCGGCTCGCGAAGCGCGGTTCTTTTTTGCGGAGGCGGATACGATCGGGTAGCCGGTCACGCGCGCACCGGCGCACCGACACCTTGGCGAGGAGCGCGCGGCAGATCGAGGACCGTCCGCGCTCGCGCACGCAGCCCGCGCAATCCACAAGAGCGCCCGCATGCCCCGTCCTAAGTCCATCTGCCACCGTGACTTGAATCTGGTCCCCCGGCCGCCTAGATTGCTAGGCTATGCTGTCCTTTGACCTCCGTTCTCTCGAGTCCTGCGCGGCACGGATCGAGGCGGACCTTCCCGCTGAGGATCCGGTGTGGGAAGCGGGAGACACCCGGCCCAAAACCGCGGTGCGAGTGACGGGCCGGCTCTCCTCTGCTGGAGCGGGCAAGTTCTACCTCAGCGGACGGATCGCGGGCATGGCCAGGGCGTCGTGTCGCCGTTGCCTCGAGGATCTGCAGGTGGACGTGGATGAAGACATCCACTTGCTTCTGGTCGACGGCGCAACGGATGAGGCGGACCAACCCGATGTTTATCTCATAGACACTCGTCAGCGCGAACTGGATCTCAGGCCGGCCATCAGGGAGGAGTGGCTACTGTCGGTTCCGCAGTTCACAGTTTGCGCGGATACCTGTCAGGGCCTCTGTCCGACCTGCGGCGCTAACCGCAACACCGGGGCGTGCTCGTGCAAGCCCGCGATTGACCCGCAATGGAGCGCCCTGTCGTCTCTCCGCGACGGATAGCGTCAGGCATCACACACTTTTTTTCCGAGCACCACCATGGCAGTCCCGAAACGAAGAACGTCCAAGCGGAAGAAGCGCGCCCGGAATACGCACAACAAGGCGCCGGCCGTCGTTATTCAGAACTGCCCGCGGTGCGGCAGCCCCAAACGACCGCATCGTGTGTGCGGCGAGTGCGGGTACTACGCCGGGAAACAGAGAGTCGAACCCGCCGAGGCGTAGTCCTTGGCGCGCATCGCGCTTGACGCAATGGGTGGAGATCATGCGCCGGCCGCGCCTGTGGCCGGCGCGCTGTTGGCGCTGGCCGACCTGCCTGACGAGCACCGCATTCAGCTCGTGGGGGATTCCGACGTCATTCGCTCGACCCTTAGCGCACTGACCGCCGGCGAGTACGCTGTGCACGCGTCGCTGGCGCAACGCATCGACGTGGTCGCCGCTTCCGATGTGATCGACATGTCGGAGAAGCCCTCGGCCGTGCTGCGGGGCAAGCCGAAGAGCTCCATGCACGTGGGCCTCAGACTGCAGGTCGAGGGCAAGTCCGACGGCTTCGTGTCGGCAGGCAACACGGGGGCTCAGATGGCGATTTCGTCGCTGTTGCTTCGCCTGCACCCGGGGCTGTCGCGGCCGGCAATCAGCACGTTCTTCCCGACCGCGCACAAGCCCGTGGTGGTGCTGGACTCCGGCGCCAACGTGGACTGTGACGCCGAGGAACTGGTCCAGTTCGCCCGGCTGGGTGCCGTCTACGCCGAGGATCTCCTTGGACGGAAGAACCCGGTCGTGGGTCTGCTCAGCATCGGCGAAGAGTCAGAGAAGGGGAATGCCGTGGTGAAGGAAGCACATCAGCTTCTTCTGCGGTCCGGCCTGAATTTTCAGGGGAACATCGAGGGACGGGATCTCCCGCAGGGAGCCAGCGATCGCGGTCCGTTTGACGTCGTCGTTTGCGACGGATTCGTCGGGAACGTCGTACTCAAGTTTTACGAGGCCGTGGCGCCATTCCTGATTGGCTTGGTGGCGCGTCACGCCGGGCTCTCGCAAGACCAGCTCGCGGGGGCCTTCACAGAACTGGACTATTCTGAACACGGCGGCGCCCCACTGCTGGGTGTCAAGGGCGTCAGCATCATCTGCCACGGAAAGTCTGATCCCCGTGCGCTGATGAACGCCGTAAAGGTGGCAGTTCGCGCAGTCGAGTCCCGCATGAACGATCACATCGGCCGGCGGCTGACCGATGCGCCGACTCAGCTGGATCACGCCTCATGAAGCGTCCGATCGCGTACCTCGCCGGCATCGGCAAGTATGCCCCACCGCGCATCATGAAGAACGAGGAGTTCGCGGCTCTCGGGCTGGACACGAACGACGCGTGGATCATTCAGCGCACCGGCATTCGCGAGCGACACATCGCCGGCCCAGCGGAGACAAACTGTACGATGTCGGCTGCGGCCGCACGCGTGGCGATGGACCGCGCCGGGGTCACTGCCGGGGAGTTGGACATCATCGTGCTCGGGACCGCGTCACCGGACCGGTTGCTGCCAAGCACCGCCGTGGACTTGCAAGCCGAGCTCGGCGCGTCCCGCGCCGCGTCGTTCGACGTGATGGCCGCCTGCTCGAGCTGGCTCTATGGGCTCATCGTCGCCGAGGGACTGATGGCGAGCGGCAGTGCCGAAACCGCACTTGTGATCGGCACGGAAAAACTGACCTCGATCGTGGACTGGAAGGACCGGTCCACCTGTGTGCTGTTCGGCGATGGCGCAGGCGCGGCCGTTCTCAAGCGATCGCGCCACGGCAAGGGAATTCTGTCGACGTTCATGCGCAGTGACGGCACGCTCGCCGAGCTCCTCTATCGACCCGCCGGCGGCGCTTCGAGGCCCTTCGACCAGCAGGTCCTGGACGAGCGTTCCTTCTACGTCAAGATGGAAGGACGCGAGGTCTTCAAGCACGCCGTGCGCTCCATGTCGGAAGCGGCCGATCGCGCGCTGGACGGGGCCAAACTCACCGGAGCTGACATCGACCTCATGATCCCGCATCAGGCCAACGTGCGGATCATCGAGGCGACCGCCAAGCACGCCGGCGTCCCGATGGAGAAGGTCTACGTCAATGTCGATCGCTACGGTAACACGTCGTCTGCATCCATCGGTCTCGCACTCGACGAGGCGATGGCGACCGGTCGCGTCACCGAAGGCTCCACCGTGCTGCTCGTGGCCTTCGGTGCGGGCTTCACCTGGGCGTCGCTCATCATCCGCTTCTGATTCATGGACCTGGTCGTGCTCTTTCCGGGCCAGGGCTCGCAGAAGCCTGGAATGGGGAAGGACCTGGCGGCGGCCCACCCGGCGGCGCGACAGGCCTTTCAGCGCGTGGACATGGCGTTGGGGGATTCGCTCAGCACCCTGTGTTTCGAGGGACCGGCCGACACGCTCACGCTCACACACAATGCGCAGCCCGCACTACTCGCCCATGGTGCCGCGGTCTGGTCAGTGATCGGGCCGACGCTGGCGGCGAAAGTCCGTGCCGCCGCCGGACACTCCCTCGGGGAGTTCACGGCGTGGCATGCCGTGGGAGCGCTCGGTCTCGAAGATGCCGCTCGACTCGTCAGGCGGCGCGGAGAGGTGATGCATGAGGCAGCCGTTGCGCGCCCGGGAACCATGGCGGCCATCCTCGGCGAGACCTCCGAACCGATCGAGGCGATCTGCGAGCGTGCGTCGGGCGACCCCGAGGGCGGACTGGTCGTTCCCGCCAACTTCAACTGCCCCGGTCAACTGGTCATTTCGGGGGAGATGGCTGGAGTGCAAAAGGCAATGGCGCTGGCGAGAACCGCCGGCGCCAAACGCGCAATCCAACTCAATGTCGGCGGCGCCTTTCATTCGCCCCTGATGGCGCCCGCACGCGCGGGCCTCTCTGCTGCGCTCGATCGCGTGACGTTCGCCCCACCGTCAGCCCCGGTGTGCGTCAATGTAAATGCCGAGTTCGTCACCGAACCTTCGGAGGCCAAGCGGCTGCTCGTGCAGCAGCTGACTGCCGCGGTTCGTTGGACCGACGTCCTCACCCGTCTCGCCGCGGCGCACCCGAACGCCCTCTTTGTCGAGATGGGTCCGGGCTCCGTCCTGCTGGGGCTGGTGAAGAAGGTCGCTCCCCAGGTCCTGGCGATGACCTGCGGTACGGCGGTCGAGGTGGAGCGTCTCATGTCGAAGGCCGCCTGAATGAAGATCGATCTCTCGGGCAAGAACGCGGTGGTCACCGGAAGCACGCGGGGCATCGGTCGCGGCATCGCCGAGGCGCTGGCCGCAGCCGGCGCGCGGGTGGCGATCGTCGGTCGGGACAAAGCGCGCGCAGATGAGACAGCGGCGGCTGTCGGCGGCGGCGCGATCGGGTTCCCCTGCGACGTGGGCGACGTCGGCCAGGTGACGGCGCTGATTGAGGCCGTAGAGACGACCTTCGGCTCGATCGACATCCTGGTCAACAACGCCGGCCTCACACGCGACAACATCATGTTGCGTCTCAAGGACGAAGACTGGGACGCGGTGATCAACGCGAACCTGCGCGGCGCCTTCGTCGCCATGCGCGCGGCGACCCGTGGCATGATGAAACGGCGCAGCGGACGCATCATCAACATCGCGAGCGTCGTCGGAATCACAGGCAACAAGGGGCAGACCAACTACGCGGCATCCAAGGCTGGACTCATCGGGATGACGAAGTCCGTGGCCAAGGAGTTTGCCTCGCGTGGCATTCTCGCCAACGTCGTGGCGCCCGGATTCATCACGACCGACATGACCGCCGCACTGACCGACGAGGCCAGATCGGTCCTGATGGGGCAGATTCCACTCGAACGCCTTGGGACCCCCGCGGATGTTGCGGGAGCGGTTGTTTTTCTCAGTTCGGATCTCGCCTCGTACATCACGGGACAGGTTATCGTGGTGGACGGTGGCATGGTGATGTAACGCGGGACTCTCAGTTATCTTAGCTCCACCCACTTTTGCACTTACGGAGACCAGTGTCATGGCGGACATGAGCGAGAAGGTCAAAGACATCATCGAGAAGGAGCTTGGCGTTGAGCGGGAGAAGCTCACCAACGAAGCCAGCTTCATCGAGGACCTTGGCGCCGACAGCCTCGACATCGTCGAACTCGTCATGGAGTTCGAGAAGGAGTTCAACATCGACATCCCCGATGAGGATGCGGAGAAACTCCGCACCGTCGGCGATGCTCTGAAGTACCTGCAGGAGAAGGGTCCGGCGTAATGCGGCGGAGGGTCGTCGTCACTGGCTTCGGCGCCATCACCCCGGTCGGAAACGACGTCGCTACCACGTGGGCAGCCCTGCTCGCCGGTCAGTCCGGTGCGGGACCAATCACGCAGTTCGATGCGGCATCGTTTCCGGTGCGTTTCGCCTGTGAGGTGAAGGGGTTCAACCCCCTCACCTACATGGAACGCAAGGAGGCGAAGCGGTCGGACCTGTATACCCAGTACGCCATTGCTGCCTCAGTGGAGGCAATGCGCGACGCCGGCTTTGGCGACGGGAAGGGGTTCGACCCGTTCGAGAGCGGCGTCATCATCGGCAGCGGCATTGGCGGCCTGAAGATCTTCGAAGAGCAGCACGACGTCTACCGATCGTTGGGGCCGAGCAAGATCTCGCCGTTCTTCATCCCGATGTTCATCTCGAACATCGCCGCGGGTATCGTTTCGATGCGTTTCGGTCTCAAGGGGCCGAATTTCGCAACGGTGTCCGCCTGCTCGACCAGCGGCCATTCGATCGGCGAAGCATATCGGACCATCCAGTATGGAGATGCCGACGTGATGCTTGCTGGCGGGGCCGAAGCCACTATAACGCCGATGGCGATTGGCGGCTTCGCGAACATGAAAGCGCTGTCCGAACGCAACGACGATCCTCGGGGCGCGTCGCGTCCGTTCGACAAGGACCGGGACGGCTTTGTGGCCGGGGAAGGCGCGGGAATCGTGGTGCTCGAAGAACTCGAACATGCGCGTTCGCGCGGCGCGACGATACACGCCGAGATCGTCGGCTACGGCGCGACCGGAGATGCGTTCCACCTCACCGCGACCGCACCCGAAGGGGAGGGCGCCCAGCGCGCGATGCGACGGGCGATCCGGGATGCCGGTGTCGCACCGGAGGAAGTGGATTACATCAATGCGCACGGAACCTCGACACCCCAGGGCGATCCCAACGAGATCCGCGCGATCAAGCACGTGTTCGGCGATCACGCGCGTGTGCTGAACGTGAGCTCGACCAAGTCGATGACCGGGCACCTCCTCGGCGCGGCAGGTGCGCTGGAGTTCATCGTCTCCGCTCTGGCCACGAAGGAAGGCGCCATTCCGCCAACGATCAATCAAGAGTCGCCCGATCCCGAGTGCGACATCAATGTCACGCCAAACACCGCTGTCCGCCGGCCGGTGAAGGTGGCGCTCAGCAATGTCTTCGGGTTCGGCGGCCACAACGTATCGCTCGCGGTCAGGCGGTACGAAGGCTAGCGGGAGCGTCATGCCGGTTTCGGTCGACCTCGATCGCCTGTCGGATCCCTCGCTGCGTCCCATCGGGGAAAAGGTCCGGACCGGAGACCGTTTGACCATGGCGGAGGCGGCCGTACTGTACCGCTCTCCGGATCTGTTAGGCGTGGGGGCGCTCGCCGATGCGGTGAACCAGGCGAAAAACGGCAACGTGGTGACCTTCGCGGCCAACCAGCACATCAACCCCACCAACGTCTGCGTTTTGCGGAAGACCTGTGTGTTCTGCGGCTACGCGCGGCTCCCGAAGGAAGACGGCGCGTATCGCTATTCACTCGAGCAGGTGATGGCAGAGGCTGAACATGCGCGGGATGGGTTGACGCGAGAGTTCCACATCGTCGGTGGCCTCGACATGCAGGCCGGGCTCGCGTACTACACGACCATGTTCCGCGCCCTCAAGCGCGAGTTCCCGCACGTGCACATCAAGGCGCTGACCGCGGTCGAGATCGCCCACCTCGCCCGGATCGAGAGAATGAGCTGGACCGAGGTGCTGATCGCCCTGCGCGAAGCCGGACTCGACACACTGCCCGGCGGCGGCGCGGAGACGTTCAGCGCTGCCGTCCGCGAGCAGATCGCTGACAAGAAGCTGGGCGGTGCGGACTACATCGGCGTACACCGCGCGGCCCACGCGTTGGGTATTCGGTCCAACACGACCATGCTTTACGGCCACGTTGAGACCGTTGAGGATCGGGTGCAGCACCTCCAGATGTTGCGCGACCTCCAGGATGAGACAGGGGGCTTCCTCGCTTTCATTCCGCTCGCCTATCACGCCGACGACAACGAGCTGGGGAAACGACTTGGCCGCCAGGGGATCGCCACCACCGGATTCGACGACCTGCGCAACCTGGCGGTCGGGCGGCTCTTCCTCGACAACTTCCGCCACATCAAGACGCACTGGATCATGGTCACGCCGTTCCTTTCGCAGGCGTCGCTCGCCTTCGGCGTGAACGATCTGGAAGGCACGGTCGTGCGGGAGAAGATCTACCACGCCGTGGGGGCGCAGACTCCTCAGGCGCTGTCGCTCGACAGCATCGTGCACCTGATCCGCGGCGCGCAGCGAACTCCCGCCGAACGGGACTCGTTCTACAACATCCTGCGGCGCTTCGACGACGTGCCCGCCGAGGCCGCCTGATGCGCATCGGGCGCATCCCGTACATCAACTGCTTTCCGGTCTACGGCGCCATCGATCGGGGAATCGTCCCGTTAAGCGGCGAACTGGTGACGGGCGTGCCCAGTGCGCTCAATGCCCAGATGGCTCAAGGGAGTCTCGACGTCTCGGTCGTCTCGGCGGTCGAATACGCACGCGACGCCAGACGGTATCTGCTGCTTCCCGACCTGGCGATCTCCTGCCAAGGTCCGGTCCGTTCGGTGCTCCTGTTTTCCAAACGCCCCGCCTCCGAGCTCGCCGGCCGGCGCGTGGTCGTGTCGAGATCGTCGATGACCAGCGTCCTCCTGCTGGAATTGCTGTTCGAGGCGGTCTGGAAGGCGCATCCTGACTTCGTCCCCGGCGACGCCGAAGTGTCGGATCTCGACAGTTTTTCCGCCGAGGATCATGAGGCTCGGCTGGTGATCGGAGACGCAGCCCTGCTTCTGCAGGCGCGGGACGCGCAGGTGGGACGCTCCGTGCGCGAGCGGGTCTATCCGCACGTGTACGACCTCGGAGAGGAGTGGCGCTCGTGGACCGGTCTCCCGTTCGTGTTCGCCGTCTGGGTCGCTCTTCGTACGACACCCGTGGCGCAATCGTTAGGTGCCCACGCGTCGCTCATCGCGTCGCGTGACTGGGGCCTGGCCCATCTGGACGAGTTGTCCCGGCAGGCGGCGGCGCAGACTGGGGTGTCCTCGGCGGCCTGCCGCGAGTATTTCCGTGGTCTGGACTACGGCTTGGGATACGAGTACCTGGCGGGGCTGACCGACTTCTTCAAGCGGTTGGCTGCCAGCGGCCGGGTGCCGGCGACAAGCCTCCATTTCCTCGCCGCCTGATGAGGACTGGGGATTGTGGCCCGCTGCAGCCCGGCATCGGCACAAAGCCCCGTGATTCGCTAGTTTACCATTGAGCGCACACCTTCCAGCCGACGCTTGTGGACCGGATGAATCGCGACCTCCTGGACTTCTACGCTAACGCCCCGTTGCTCGAGCTCGGGCTCGAGGCGGATCGCATGCGGCAGGCCCGGCATCCGCACAACACGGTCACATACATCGTCGACCGTAACATCAATTACACGAACGTGTGCGTTGCAGACTGTGGCTTTTGTGCCTTTTATCGCCGGCCGAAGCATCAGGAAGGGTATACGCTCTCGTTCGAGCAGATCGGGGAGAAGATCGAGGAAACCAAGGCGTTGGGCGGCGTCCAGATCCTCATCCAGGGGGGCCACAATCCGTACATTCCATTCGAGTGGTACCTGGACCTCCTCCGCTACATCAAGGCGCATCACCCGATTCACATTCACGGCTTCAGTCCCAGCGAGGTCGATTTCTTCTCGCAGGTGTTCCGCATGGACGCGGTCGATGTGATTCGCGAGTTGCGGAAGGCAGGGCTCGATTCCATCCCCGGGGGCGGCGGCGAGATCCTTGTGCAGCGCGTACGTGACTATGCGGCCCCCAAAAAGGCGGGAGCCGACCGCTGGCTCGAGATCATGGAGCTTGCGCACAAGGAAGGAATGAAGACCTCCGTTACGATGATGTACGGCCTCGGCGAGACCCTGGCCGAACGCATCGAGCACCTCGTGCGCGTTCGCGATGTGCAGAGCCGCACAGGCGGCTTCACCGCGTTCATTACCTGGCCCTTGCAGCCCGAGAATACGCCGACGTTCTCAGACATGCCGAAAACGGGTGCGGTGGACTACCTCCGTACTGTGGCGATCTCGCGCATTGTGCTCGATAACGTTCCCAACCTGCAGTCGAGCTGGGTGACGATGGGTATGAAAATCGGCCAGCTCGCGTTGCGCTTCGGATGCAACGACTTCGGGTCTCTGATGATCGAGGAGAATGTGGTGTCGGCCGCGAATACCACGCATCGGACCACCACTGAGGAGATGGAGCGGTTGATTCGCGACGCCGGGTTTGTGCCGGCACGGCGCCGGCAGGATTACTCGATCATCCCGATCGAGCACCCGGCGGCTGCCTGAACCCTCGGTTCGTGTTGTTTCGCTCTCGCCAGTTGGGGGGCCCCCCCACTGGGAAAGTAGCAGCAGCCTCGACGACCTGCCGCATCTTCTTGTCCCAGCCGGCATCCATTACCCGCATCGGCACGGCAGGATGACGCATCGGACCGGCATCGGCTACGACTCGCATCGTTTCGCCCCCGGCGGTCCGATGCGACTCGGCGGCATCGACATCCCTGGCGACGTGCGGCTCGCCGCTCACTCCGACGGGGACGCCATTTGCCACGCTGTCACGGACGCGATCCTCGGCGCTGCGGCCTGCGGCGACATCGGCGCCCTGTTCCCCGATTCGGATCCCGCCAACAAGGGGCGCGATTCCATCCGCATGCTCACCGCCGCCCTCGACCGGGTGCGGGCCGCGGGGTTTCGTCCGGTCAACGTCGACGTCACCGTCATCGCCGAGCGACCGAGGATCGGGCCGCACCGCGATGCGATTCGACAGCGGCTGGCCGACACGTTAGGCATCGACGTGGCGTGCGTCAGCGTGAAGGGCAAGACCAACGAAGGCATGGGATGGGTCGGTCGCGGCGAAGGACTCGCCTGTGTCGCCGTCGCGTCTCTGAGTGATTGATGCCGACGCTGGAGAGCGCGCTGGCCTGGCTCGCCTCGCTCCCCCAGGGCGCCCTGCTCGCTGCGATGGCGTTGCTCGCCGGCATTGAGAACATTTTCCCGCCGATTCCCGCGGATGTGATGGTCGCGTTCGGCAGTTTCGTGGCCGCCCGGTCAGGGAATCCGGCGTGGCCGGTGTTTCTCGCGGTGTGGGGCGGCAACATGCTTGGGGTCGCGGTGATGTTTTTCCTCGGCCGTAGATTGGGGAAGGCATGGATCGCGCGACGCTACCATCTCGAGGGCAGAGGTCGCGCCGATGCCCGGATCCTCAGGTTGCACGAGAAGTACGGCACATTCGCCTTCTTCATTTCGCGTTTCGTGCCTGGTGTGCGAGCCGTGGTTCCGCCGGTGGCCGGTGCGCTGCACATCCCGTTCACCGGGGCAATGCTGGCCATGTCCGCCGCCTCGGCGCTGTGGTACGGGGCCATCACTGTCCTGGCGTTTCGCGCCGGGAACAACTGGGAGCGCCTGCGCGACATGGTCGCGAGGCTGGGATGGTGGACCGCGGGGGTCGCGCTCGCCCTGGGACTGGCGATCGCGTTCGCGATCTGGTGGCGACGACGGAGCCGTGCCGGCGCCAATACTGCCTGACGAGCTCGCGCTCGCCTTCGCGATCGAGCGCTTCGACGACTTCCTGTCGCTCGAGCACGGAGCGTCGCCACGCACGCGCGAGGCCTACAGGCGAGATATTCTCCGCCTGGCCTCGTATGCGGTCAGCAAGGGCGTCGGGTCGCCGGCGGACCTGAGGCACCAGGTACTGCGCAGCTATGTCTGGCACCTCAAGGATCTGGGGCTCAGCGCGCAGTCCATCCGGCGGAACGTCTCGGCGGCGCGCACCTACTTCCGGTTCCTGTTAGGCGATGGCCTGATCACCGTGGACCCCAGCGATCGCCTGGAAATGCCGCGACCGGCTCGGGATCTGCCTGATGTGCTGACCGCCGAAGAGGTCGACCAACTCATCGCCGCGGTGCACCAGACGCATCCGATGTACTATCGCGACAAGGCCATGCTCGAGCTGGCCTACGGCGCCGGGCTGCGCGTTTCCGAGTGGATCGCCATCGAAGTGAAAGACGTGCTCTTTGAAGGGGGCGTTGTTCGCGTTTTTGGAAAAGGTGCGAAAGAGCGCATGGTCCCCATCGGACGCGATGCCTTCCAGGCAGTGTCGATCTACCTCCGTGAGCTACGCCCCAGACTCGAGCGGGGAGAGGGGAAGGGCGCGTTGTTCCTGAACACGAGGGGCCGTCCGCTCAGCCGCATGGGTGCCTGGGGCGTGTTGCGGCAGTGGGTGAATCGTGCAGGCATCGAGAAGCGCGTGTCCCCGCACACGTTGCGACATTCCTTTGCCACGCACCTTCTGGAGGGCGGCGCCGATCTCAGAGCGGTCCAGGAGATGCTTGGGCACGCCGACATCTCCACGACCCAGATCTATACCCACGTGAACCGCGAGTACCTTCGCAGTGTCCACAAGCAGTACCACCCGCGGGGCTAGCGCCGGTTGGACGCGATCGTTCGTCCGCCCGCTGTGAGCCGAGCGCAGCGGAAGTCCCGGCGACGGGGGCCTGTGATTCGCCCACCGGCCGGGCTAACTTGATGAGCGTGCCTTGCTCGACCTCGCACGCTCCGGCTCGCCGATGAAGGTCCTGGCTGTTATTCCCGCCAGGCTCGGAGCCACTCGCCTCCCGCGCAAGCCGCTCCGTCTGCTCGGCGGCGCACCCCTCATCACTCGCGTGTGGGAGCGTGTCTCCGCCCTTCAGATCGCGGACGCGGTTGTGGTGGCTACGGACGCGGAGGAAATCGTCACCGCCGTGCGGGAGGCGGGCGGGGAATGCCTCACCACGCGGGCCGATCATCCATCGGGCACTGACCGCATCGCCGAAGTCGCCGGGCGGGCCGAGTACCTGCCTTACGAGGTCATCCTCAACGTTCAGGGCGATGAGCCATTTGTGCCACCGGATGCACTCACCGGTGCCCTGGCCATGGTGCGCGACCGCGGATTCCCGCTGGGCACCGCCGCTGCGGTGGCTGGTCGTTCGATCTGCGAGAATCCAGACATCGTGAAGGTTGTCTGCGCTGACGATGGTCAGGCGATGTATTTTTCGAGGGCTCCGATCCCATGGCGGCGCGATGCTCGCGACGACGCACGGTACCGGAGCCTGATTCGCCAGCACATCGGTGTCTACGCATACCGGCGTGAGGCGCTCATGCGCTGGGTGGAGTTACCTCCGCACCCGCTGGAGGAGCTAGAGCGTCTCGAGCAGTTACGCCCCCTCGCGGCCGGGATGGCCATCGGGGTGGCCGTCGTGGATGAGCTGCCCCTCGGGGGCGTGGATACCGAAGAAGACCTTGCCCGCGCGAACGCGCGCTGGGCGCACCTTTACGCCGGACGGACGTGATGCCGAATCAGGAGAGTGTCCCCACGCAGGCGACCCGCTACATCTTCGTCACGGGCGGCGTGGTCTCGTCGCTCGGGAAGGGCATCGCCGCTGCCTCGTTAGGCCGGCTGCTCGTGGAGCGCGGGTTGCGCGTGTCGATCATGAAGTTCGACCCGTACCTCAACGTCGATCCCGGCACCATGTCGCCCTTCCAGCATGGCGAGGTGTTCGTGACCGACGATGGCGCGGAGACCGATCTCGACCTCGGACACTACGAGCGGTTCATCGATCGCTCGCTCTCCCAGCTCAACAACGTCACGACCGGCCGCATCTACCTCAACGTCATCACCAAGGAGCGGCGCGGCGAGTACCTGGGCTCGACGGTCCAGGTCATCCCCCACATCACCGACGAGATAAAATCCCACGTGAAGCGCATGGCGCCGGGGAACGACGTGGTCATCGTCGAGATCGGGGGCACGGTCGGCGACATCGAGTCGCTCCCGTTCCTCGAAGCGATTCGGCAGTTCCGCCAGGAGGTAGGGAAGCAGAATGCGATGTTCATCCACCTGACCCTGGTGCCGTATATCGCCGCGGCGGGCGAGGTGAAGACCAAGCCCACACAGCACTCGGTGCGCGAGCTGATGGAGATCGGGATCCAGCCCGACGTGCTCATCTGCCGCACCGAACGCGCCCTCTCCGGAGACGTCAAGCGCAAGATCGCGCTGTTCTGCAATGTCGAGTTTGGGAACGTCATTGAGAGCGTGGACGTGCCCACGATCTACCAGATCCCGCTGACCTTCCACGAGCAGGGCCTGGACGAGCGGGTGATGGCGCGCCTCAACCTCACCGGGCCGGCACCGGACCTGGGCCGCTGGGAAACGATGGCCAACCGTGTCGTGCACCCGCGCGACAAGGTGCGGATCGCCGTCGTCGGCAAGTACACGCAGTTCGTGGACAGCTACAAGAGTGTGCAGGAGGCCCTCATCCACGGCGGCATTGCCAACGACGTGGGGGTGGAGATCGCGTGGACGTCGAGTGACGACTTCACGTCGCCGGAGCGGGCACGGGAGATACTCGCGGAGTTCCACGGGCTGCTCGTGCCCGGTGGGTTCGGCGTGCGGGGCGTGGAGGGCATGGTCGAGGCGATTCGCGCCGCGCGGGAGATGAAGACGCCGTTCTTCGGCATCTGCCTCGGCATGCAAGTCGCCATCATCGAATTCGCGCGCAACGTCATGGGGCTCGGCGATTCGCACTCCAGCGAGTTCGCGCCGGAATGCGCCTATCCGGTGATCTCCCTGCTGGAGGAGCAGAAGCACGTCACGGACCTGGGCGGCACGATGCGGTTAGGCGCCTATCCCTGCCGCCTGGCGAGAGGGTCGAAGGCCGCCGAGATCTACGGTGTACCCGAGGTGAGCGAACGCCATCGGCATCGCTACGAGGTGTCCAACGCCTACCGCGAGCAGTTCGTCGAGCACGGACTCAAGCTCAGCGGACTCTCCCCTGACGGATCGCTCGTCGAGATCGTGGAACACGCCTCGCACCCCTGGTTCGTGGGCTGCCAGTTCCACCCCGAGCTGCAGTCCCGTCCCTCGCGGCCGCACCCGCTGTTTGCGGCATTCATCGCCGCAGCGGTGAAACAGAAGAAGGCACACCAGGCGCCCGCCACCGAGCCGGGTCGGGTGCTCGTGGATGCGGCGGATTAGGGCATGCAACGTGGCTTTGTTCGAGACTCGCTGTTTCTCATCGCGGGTCCCTGTGTCGTCGAGGACGACACGCTCAACCTCCGGGTGGCGGAGGCGCTCGCACGCCTGACGCCGCTCGTCCCCGGCGGCATCATCTTCAAGGCGTCGTTCGACAAGGCCAACCGCTCAAATGCCGGCGCGGCCCGTGGACCGGGACTGGAGGAGGGACTCGACGCGCTGCGCCGCGTGGGCCAGGCGACCGGACTTCCCCTCCTGACCGACGTTCACTTGCCGGAGCATTGCGCCCCCGCCGCGGAGGTCGTGGACTACCTCCAGATTCCGGCCTTCCTCTGTCGACAGACCGACCTGCTACAGGCCGCCGGTGCAACGGGCAAAGCGGTCAACATCAAGAAGGGCCAATGGATGCACCCCGAAGGAATGTCTGGCGCTGTCAACAAGGTGCTGCAGGCGAGACGAGGCGCTGAGCGGTACGTCGACACCGGTGACACCACCACCACTCTGGAAGCACCGTCGCCGGTGGCCATCACCGAACGCGGGACGTTTTTCGGCTACGGCGACCTCGTCGTGGACATGCGCGCGTTCACCCGCATGCGGACCGATGCGCGCGTCCCGGTCATCTTCGATGGCACGCATTCCGTCCAGCAGCCCGGCCAAGGGCGGGGCGGGGCCAGCGGCGGTGTCCGTGAGCACATCCCGTCACTGGTCCTGGCAGCGGTTGCAGCGGGCGTAGACGGGATCTTCCTCGAGACGCACCCCGATCCCGCCCACGCGCCGAGCGATGGCGCCAACATGCTCCCGCTGGAGCAGCTGGAGCCGCTCGTGAGACGCATCGTGGCCGTCTGGGAGGCCGCGACACATGACTGAGCCTCACCCGTTCTCGTCGATCCTGGACGCGGCCGAGGGAAGGGAGCTGGCGCAATCGATCCGCCTCGTGGCGCTCGACGTCGACGGGGTGCTCACCGATGGTGGCATCTACCTCGGCGACGTCGCTGGCCAGCGCCTCGAATTCAAGCGTTACGAGATCCAGGATGGTCTCGGTCTGAAGCTGTTGCAGCGAGCCGGCCTGCTCGTGGCCATCATTACAGGTCGCGTTTCGGAGAGCGTGGCGCTACGCGCGCGCGAGCTGACCGTCGATGAGGTCGTGCAGGACGAGCACGCTCGCAAACTGCCCGCCCTGCGCGCGATCGCGGCGCGCCGCGGGATCACCCTGGAGCAGGTGGCCTTTGTCGGCGATGATCTTCCCGACGTCGCCGTGCTGCGGGCCGTTGGTCTTCCGGTCGTTGTCGCCAACGCATCGGACGCTGCGTGCAGTGCTTCCCGGTATCGTCTACGCCGCCGGGGCGGCGATGGCGCCGTGCGAGAGTTCGCGGAGATTCTGCTCCAGGCGCGCGGCGAGTGGGATTCGCTGGTCGACTGGTACGTGGACAGTCGCTCGCGGGAGGTCGTGGCGTGACACGCGAACAGATCATCGCGTCAGGCCGCCGGGTCGTGCGCCTCGAAACCGAAGCGTTGGCCGAAGTAGAGCGCCGCATCGCGGAGGGCTTCGCGCGGGCAGTGGAGCTGATCGTGACTGCGTCGGGTCGCGTGATCGTGAGCGGCGTCGGAAAGTCGGGGCTCATCGGACGCAAGATCGCTGCGACATTAACCTCGACCGGTACTCCCACCACCTTCCTGCATCCGACAGAAAGCGTGCATGGTGACCTGGGGATCGTGGGACGCGAAGACGTGGCCGTCCTCCTCTCCAAGAGCGGCGAAAGCGAAGAGCTGCTCACCTTGCTCGCCCACCTCAAGCGCTTCGGCACGCGGGCGATCGCCATCACGGGCAACGCCCAGTCGACCCTGGGACGCGAATGCGATGCGGTGCTCGATGCATGGGTGCGGGAGGAAGCCTGTCCGCACGACCTCGCCCCGACCACCAGCACCACCGCGGCGCTCTCGTTAGGTGACGCACTCGCCGTCGCGATTCTCGAGCAGAAGGGCTTCCGTCGCGAAGACTTTGCCCGCCTCCACCCCGGGGGCGCGATCGGTCGCAAGCTGCTGATGCGCGTGCGGGAGGTCATGGAGACCGAACGCCTGCCCCTGGCCCGCGACGAGACGTCCATTCGTGAGGTCATCATGCTCCTGGCCGCGCGGCGGGGTATCGTCGTTGTCACCGACGAAGGACAGCGCGTGCGCGGAGTGTTCACTGCGGGAGACTTGACCCGCGTCATGGAGCGTGAACCCGATCCAATGCAGGCCTGTGTTGGAGCCGTGATGACACGCGCTCCCAAACTCGCGCAGGCGGAGGAACTTGCCTCCGCCGTGGTGTACCGGATGGAGCAGATCGGCATCATCGCGATGCCGGTGATCGACGAAGCCCAACGTGTCGTGGGTGTCGTCCACCTTCACGACCTGATGCGGGCGGGGGTAGCCTGATGGCCAATCTGAAGACCGCCCTCGCCCTGCTGGTTGCGGCCGTCGCCTGTCAGGAGACGAACAATCCGCAGCCTCTAGAGCAGCAGACCGCGGCCGATTCTGCGGATCAAGTGATGTTCGGCGTGCATTTCTTCGTGACCGACGCTGGCCTGCGGCGCGCTGAAGTAAAGGCCGACACGGCGCTGATGTACGAAGAGAACACCCGCACCGATCTCCGAAACGTCCACGCGACCTTCTTCAAAGCCACCGGCGAAAAGGACGCCGTCCTGACGTCACGGCAGGGCACGTACCACTCGCGCCTGGGCAGCATGGAGGCGCGGGGCGACGTGGTCGTGAAGTCGACCGACGGTCGCACACTCACCTCGCCACATCTGCGCTACGATCCCGGGCGCTACGAGATCTCCTCCGACAGCGCCTTCGAGCTCACCGAGAAGAGTGGGCGTGTGCTGAGGGGCGTCGGCTTCACGAGCGATCCGAACCTCAACGCGGTGCACGTGCTCAAGGGAGCGCAGTCCACCGGCAACCAGATCACGCTGCCACGCCGATGAGACACCGCGGGTGGACGTTAGGCATCGCGCTGCTGGCGCTGACGCAGGCCGCGTGCGGTCGACGCTCGATGCCCGCTCCGGTCGTGCCGGTCGTCCTCCCCACGGTGCCGCCGGTCGATACCGCCAGGCCGAAACCCGATTCCGTCCCCCCCTTCTTACCGGTCCAGGTGCCATCGCAGATGGACTCGGCAGCGCGGGCAGCGGCGCGGACCGAACGACCCGCACAGCGCTGCGTCCTCGATTTCCTCAATACCGACGAGACCCGCTTCGTCTCCGTGAAGGATCCGATCTCCGGCAAGTATACGACGTACGTGGGAGGAGGCGTCGTTGGCGTGTGCAAGAGCCAGCCAATCCGCATCACGTCGGACTCCGCCGAGAGCTATGATCAGAATCGGCTCCACTACCTGATCGGCAACGTGAAGTACCGGGAGGAGCGGGTGTCGCTCGACGCCGATCGTCTCACGTACTTCCAGGCAGACGAGCGTTTGGTCGCCGAAGGCAACGTGGTCGCGACCATGAAGGACGAATCCTCGATGCGAGGGCCGCGGGCGGAGTACTTCCGCGCGGTGCGCGGCGTGCGGGCGGTGAGCCGTCTGGTCGCGACGGCGCGACCGACGCTGACCATGTACGAGACGGATTCGCTGGGCCAACGCCTCCGCGGCGACCCGGTCACGCTCGTCGCCGACAACATCGTCGGCGAGGGAGAAAGCCTGTTCGTCGCGTGGGGCACGGTGGAGATTGACCGCACCGATCTCAAGGCGCGCGGGGATTCGGCGGTGCTCGACAACACGCGCCAGTTCTCGCGCCTGATGAAACAGCCCGTGGTCGAGAGCAAAGGATCACAGCCCTTTACGCTCAGTGGGCGCGTGATCGACATCTTCGGACGGTCGCGGACGGTCGACCGCGTCCTGGCCGTCGACTCGGCGAAGGCCGTCAACAAGGATCTCACGCTTTCCGCCGACACCGTCGACCTGCGCGTCGCTGACAACAAGCTGCAGCGTGCCTATGCGTTCGGAGTTACGCGGGCAACTGCCGTCACTCGGGACCGGCGCATTCTCGCCGATTCGCTCGACGTCGTCATGCCTAACCAGAGGATTCGCGAGCTGAACGCCATCGGATCCGCGTACGCCGAGAGTGACCCCGACACGGCGAAGGTGACGACGACCGAACGCGACTGGCTGCGGGGCGATACCATCGTCGCCAGATTCGACTCGGTGTCCACCGACACGACGACGCAACCCCCGATCATCGATCTCGTGGCGGACGGCAGCGCCAGTTCGTTCTACCACGTGCCGTCGACCAAGGGAGATAAGGCCAAGCCCGGGGTGAACTACGTCAAGGGCGGCCGCATCACCATCGACTTCAAGGAGCGCGAGGTCAGCACCGTCACGGTCGATGACTCGGTGTTCGGGGTGTTTCTCGAGGCCGTGCAGGCTGACTCCCTTCCTCCCGGCACGCCGCGGCCTCGTCCACCGGCGCGGAGGCCGCAGCAGACACCGGTGCGGGCGCCCGTGCGTCGACCCCCTAGCCCAGATACATGGAATGACTGACGATCAAGTGCCGGACGATGTACGAGCGCGCGTCGAACAACTGGCTGGAGGCGACCGCTCGCTCGCCTTCGGATTGCATGCACTGATCACCGTCGCCGATCAGGATGGCTATGCCTCGCTGCACGACGTCGCCATTCGATTCCGTGAGGACTACCTGGCGTCGCTCCGGGCCCAAGGCCAGGATGCCGACCACGAGGCCACAAAGCTCAGTCTCGATGAGGTCCGGCTCTTTCTGATCAGATCGGTCCTCCCCCGACTCGTGAGCCAGGGCTCTGCGCTGTACCCCGCGCAGGGCGCGCCGGCGGCCATAGGAGACCCCGTTCGCCTATCGCCCCCCGTGTGGGCGAGTATCGCTCCACGGCGTGGGGATGTAGCGGAGGCCCTGCGCCGGACCGGAGAGCACGCGGGAATCGTCGCCGCAACACCGCGCAGCACGACAGCGCTCCCCACCCCGTCAGGGTCGGTGATCGAGGCAAGGGGGCTCGTCAAGGTGTACCGGCGGCGCCGTGTGGTGAATGACGTCGCGTTCCGCCTCCAGCAGGGCGAAATCGTCGGTCTCCTGGGGCCGAATGGAGCCGGCAAGACCACGACCTTTTACATGATCGTTGGCCTCATTCCGCCCCTGGAAGGCAGGATCCACCTCGATGGCGAGGACATAACGCGAATGCCGATGTACCGGCGCGCGCGACGGGGCATCGGCTATCTTTCCCAGGAGCCGTCGGTCTTCCGCAAACTGACCGTCGAAGACAACCTGTTGGCAATCCTCGAAACGTTGCCTCTTACTAAGGAAGAGCGTCGGGCAAGGCTGGAGGCACTGCTGGACGAGTTACGGATCAAGCACCTTCGGAATAGCCGGGCCTATGCCCTCTCGGGAGGCGAACGGCGGCGCCTGGAGATCACCCGGGCCTTGGTCTCGCAACCGAAGTTCATGATGCTGGACGAACCGTTCGCCGGGGTCGACCCGATTGCGGTTCATGACATACAATCGATCGTGGCCGGACTTCGCCATCGCGGGATCGGAGTCCTCATCAGCGATCACAACGTGGAACAGACGCTGGACATCGTGGACCGGGCATACATCATGTTCGATGGTCAGGTGAAGGTCTCGGGAACGGTACGAGAGCTCGTCTTTGACGAGGAAGTCTCGCGCATCTACCTGGGACCTACGTTGACCGCGCGTCTGCGTGAGCGTTTCGCGTCGGAGGACGCGACCCAATGAGAGCTGGGCTCAGCCAGAGTACGTCACTCCGGCAGGAGCTCAAGATCAATCCACGCCTGTATCAGGCGATGGATCTGCTGTACATGCCGCTGCTCGACCTCCAGCAGCACCTCAAGCAGGAGCTGCTCGTCAACCCCTTCCTCGAGCTGATCGAGCCCGAGGAAGAGGAGGGGGAAGAAGAGGAAAAGGCCGAGGGAGAGGAGGGGCCGGTTGATCTCTCCGAACCTGAGCAGACGACGCCGGAACAGGAAGCGCAGAAGAACGACACTGTCGACTGGGAAGAGATTCTCCTCGATGGCTTCGCTTCGGAGGGACCGCGCGAGGAGCACGAGGAACGCGAGTACTACGAGGCCGTCACGGTCGAACGTCGGGACCTCAACGATCACCTCAAAGACCAGATCTCGTTACTCGAGCTCACGCCGCGGCAGTTGCTGCTTGCCGACGAGTTCATTGGCAACATCAACGAGGACGGCTACCTCACCTGCGCCCTGGAAGAGATCCTGACCGGAATCAACGAGGTCGTCGCGCGCGCCGCCGAAAAGGAAGGGTTCGAGGGAGAGCTGCCGTTCTACACGGCCGAAGAAGTGGAGTCGATGCTGCGAGTGGTGCAGAGCCTCGATCCCTCCGGCGTTGGAGCGCGCGACCTTCGGGAGTGCCTGCTCCTGCAGCTGCGCGAGGCCAAGCAGGGCGACTCGCTCCAGCACACGCTGGTGCAAGACGCGTTCGATGAGCTCATTGCCCATCGCTGGAGCGAGATCTCCAAGCGCTTTGGCATCAGCCCCGCCGACGTGCAGCGTGCCGCTGATGAGATCGCGAAACTCGATCCCAAGCCGGGGCTCCGGTATTCCGCTGAGAGCGAAGGCTACATCGTGCCGGACCTCGTGGTCGACAAGATCGACGGTGCCTATCACGTGTTCGTCAACGATGCCAATCTTCCTCGGCTCAAGCTCAGCCGAGCCTACCAGGAGATTGCCCGCGACAAGAAGAAGTTCGACGGCGAGAACAAGGAGTTCATCTCCACCAAACTGAACTCCGCTAACTGGATGATTCAGGCCATCGAGCAGCGTCGACAGACCATGCTCAAGGTCATGAACTACATCGTCGAACGGCAGCGTGACTTCTTCGAGAAAGGCGTGCGCGCGCTCAAACCGCTCACTCTCCGTGAGGTCGCCGACGTGATCGGGATGCACGAGAGCACTGTCAGTCGGGTCACCAACGAGAAGTTCGTGCAGACGCCACGCGGTGTGCTGCCTCTCAAATTCTTCTTCTCCTCCGGGCTCAGCACCACCGGTGGAGAAGACGTCTCGGCCCGGGGGATTCGTGACCAGATCGAAAAGCTTGTGAGCAGCGAGGATCCGAAGAACCCGCTCACCGATCAGGCGATCGTGAACATCCTGCGTGACGGCGGTGTGCACATCGCTCGACGCACCGTGGCCAAGTACCGGGACCAGCTCGGGGTGCTGTCGGCGCGAATGCGGAAGCGGGTTTGATGGGAGACCCGAGACGGGAGACGGGAGACGGGAGGGAACGGCATCAGCACGTGCGGGCTGTCGAGACCACCAGTGCCGATGCACCTGAAACCACGAGTGCCGATGCGCCCGCCGCCCTCAGCACCGTGCGCGAAGCGCACACGCTCGACTCCCGTCTCCCGTCTCCCGTCCGAGTGTCCGTGCTCGTTCCGGCAAAGGACGAAGCGGAAAACCTCCCACTGTTCATGGAACAGGCCGCCGAGGTGTTGGGGCGCGACGGCGTGACGTACGAAGTGATCGTCGTCGACGACGGCTCCACGGACGGGACCTGGGCCGTACTCGAAAACCTGCGGCGCCGATACGACTTCTTGCGCGCCGTCAGGCACCGCAGTCGTCGCGGCATCGCCGACGCGTTGCGCACCGGCTTCCTCAATGCGCACGGCGAGATCATGGTCTTCTACCCGGCTGATCTGCAGTTCAAGCCCGAGGACATCCCCCGGCTCGTCGGCCCAATCGTCGCCGGCGAGGTCGACATGGTCACCGGCTATAAGCAGGGGAAGTATGAAAAGGCTTTTGTGTCGCGGATCTACAACTTCCTCAGTCGTGTCCTGTTCGACGTGCGGGTGAAGGACCTGAACAGCGTCAAGGCGTATCGGCGCGAGATCATGGAGTCGCTACCGATCCGGCCGGACTGGCACCGCTACATGATCGTACTTGCCGCCGCCCAGGGGTTCTCGGTGACCGAGATCCCCGTGCCGCTCTATCCGCGACATGCCGGCAAGTCGAAGTTTGGCATAGGCCGTATCCCGGTCGGCGTGCTCGACATGCTGTCGGTGTGGTTCGAGCTCCGGTTCTCGCAGAAACCATTGCTCCTCTTCGGCATGCTGGGGGCCGCCCTCTTCGCGTTAGGCGTGGTGGCGGGTCTGATGGCGACCGGGCGCTTGCTGCTCTTCGGCGTTGGCACGCGACAGGTGTGGACCATCATCCAGACGAGTCTGATCCTCGGCTCCATCTTCTTCGTCGCCGGATTGCTGGGAGACCAGGTCGCGGGCCTGCGGGCGCAGGTTCGCGAGCTCCGCCGCGTAACCGACGAACTGCACGACCCTCCGCGCGACGCGTGATGGGCATGGATCCGCATGCAGGTCGTCCCGGCGGAACCCGGGGCCCTGACTCCGGGAGTGACCGGCTCGAAGGAGCCTTCGGTACGTGAGGGTCCTGTTCCTCACGCACTCGTATCCTCGCGTCCCCGGGGATGCCGCCGGATCGTTCCTCCTGCACCTCGCGCTCGCACTTCGCGAGCAAGACGTCGACGTGCGCGTCGTGGCGCCCTCCAGTGATGAGCTTCCGGCGCACGAAGACCTGAGTGGGATCCCCGTCGACCGCTTCCGATATGCGCCGCGGCGATACGAGAATCTCGCCTACACGGGTAACATGGCGACGGAAGTGCAGCGCTCGTGGAGCGCCAAGTTCGCGCTCGTCGGATTCCTCGGATCCGAGTTCGCCACGGCAACACGCGTTCGTCGCGAGTTCGTACCCCAGATCGTTCACGCCCATTGGTGGTTTCCGGGAGGCCTTGTCGGCACATGGGCAGCGAGCATGGGGCACCTGCCGCTGGTGACCACGATGCACGGAACGGACGTGCGACTCGCGCGCGCGAAGGCGTTTTCGCGCCCCCTCTTTCGCCATGTGATGCACCAATCACGGGCCGTGACGACCGTGTCGCGCTGGTTGGCCGACGAAGTGGAGGCGCTGGTCCCTGGGACGCGGCCGCTGGTGGCCCCCATGCCGGTTTCGACCTCACTGTTTTCGCCCGGTGGCACGCGGGCCCCATCGCGCCTGCTGTTTGTGGGCCGGTTGAACGCGCAGAAGGGCATCGGCGACCTGGTCGAGGCGCTGGCACGCATGCGAGCACCTGCCGAGCTGGAGATCGTGGGCGACGGTCCCGATCGGGCGGCGCTGGCCGGGCGGGCAGCCTCGTTAGGCGTGGCCCATCGCATCGCCTGGCGCGGCGCGCTCCCCCAGACCATGCTCCCCGACCGGTATCGCGAGGCCGCGGCGCTCGTGGTGCCGTCCATCGGCGAAGGGCTTGGGCTCGTCGCCGTAGAAGCACAACTCTGCGAGACCCCGGTGGTGGCGTACGCGTCCGGCGGCACGACGGACACCGTGCGCGACGGGGAGACCGGTGTTCTGGTTCCCGCCGGGAACGTAGACGCGCTTGCCGCGGCACTCGACGCGCTGCTAACCGAGCCGGAGCGTGGCGCGGGGCTGGGCAGGGCAGGACGCATGCACGCCATGGCGCTGTTCGCGCCGGAGTCCGCCGCGCGTCGTTATGCAGAACTCTACCGCGGCCTCGTCCCGCGTTAGGCAGTTGCGGCGCGCGCTGTTCGGCGTACTTGCCACAGCCGCCGTGGGGCTCGCCGGTCTCGAGATCGCGCGACAGTGGGGCGAGTTCCGCGAGAGCGCCGTACAGCTTCGCGTGCGCTGGGATACACTGGCGCTCTCCGGGCTGTGCGTCCTCGTGGCATACGCGGTCCTGATCGACACGTGGCGGCGCGTCGTCGGCGCCTGGGGCAGCCGGATCGGTGTTGGAGCGGCGACCCGCATCTGGTTTGTCTCAAACCTCGGGCGATACCTCCCAGGCAAGGTCTGGCAGATCGGGGCGATGGCGGTGCTGGCGCAGCAGCATGGCGTGCCGGCCGTCGCCGCCACCGGGTCGGCGATTGTCGTCAACCTCGTGAATCTCCTGGCGGGCTTCGGGATCGTCATGCTCACGGGGGCTTCGCTCTTTGATGAGCCCGCCGTCAGCTGGGGACTCGCGGCGGCCCTGGCGCTGGCAATCGCGGTGACTCCGAAGCTGCTCCCCACCTTCGCTCGGGTGGCCGCCACGGTCCTGAGACGCCCAGTGGATGTGCCGAGTCTGCCTGCCTCGGCAATATGGCTCGCGGCCGTGGGTTGTTCGCTGGCGTGGGTCCTGTATGGCGTGGCGTTTCAGCTGCTCGCGGCAAGTGTCCTTGGTACCGTGACCGGTCCCGTGTCGGCATACATCGCCGCCTTCACCGGGTCTTATCTATTGGGCTACATTGCGTTGTTTTCGCCCGGGGGCTTGGGGGTCCGAGAGGGTTCCTTGCTGATCGCCCTTGACCGGCTGCAACTCGCGAGCGCGGGGGCAGCAGGGGTGCTGGCTCTGACATCACGGCTGTGGCTGACGGTGCTCGAGGTGCTTCCCGGGCTCTGCCTCCTGGCGTACGACGCGGTCCGACGATCCTCACGAGACACTCCTTCGCGATGAAGAAACCCGCCGAACCCAAGTCCGCTGCGGACACGGCGACGCCACCACCGGTGGCGATGCCGGTACCACGCCTGGCGGGACTGGTCGCGGTGGCCGTTCACTTCGTGGCGGCGCTGGTGTTGAGCTACCCGGCCGTCACCGGGAAGCTCCTCCTCAATCCGCGATCCGACCAGTTCATCGCCGGCTATGCGTTCCGGGATTTCGCACGGCAGCACTGGCTCGACTACGGCAGCATTCCGCAGTGGAATCCGTACCTGTTCGGCGGGATGCCATTCGTCGACGCGATGCACGGTGACACCTTCTACCCGACCGCGCTGCTGCGCCTGCTCATCGGCACGGGCAGCGGCATGACGTGGGGACTGATCATTCACGTCTTTCTGGCCGGCGTATTCGCACACGTCTTTCTTCGTGCGGTGCGGTTGTCGTTCTTTGCGGCGCTGGCGGGTGGCGTCGCGTACCAGATGGGTGGCAACATCGCCGGCCTCGTGTCGCCCGGGCACGACGGCAAACTGTTTGTTGCAGCGTTGCTGCCGTTGGCGTTGGTCCTGGTCGTGCGCGGCGTTCGGGATGGCAGGCACTGGGCGTGGGGTCCACTCGCGATCGTGGTGGGTCTCGCGGTGCTCTCGCCGCACCCGCAGCTGCTACAGTACATGTTGCTCGTCACAGGGGCCTTTGCGCTGTTCCTCACCCGAGGCCTGGGAAGCGATGTGTCTGATCCGCCGGTGAAGGGAACGCAGGGTTTCAGGCGGCTGGGCCTTGCGTTAGGCGCGGTCGCCCTGGGGCTGATGATGGGCGCTATCCAGTTCTGGCCCGTGACGAAGTATACGGCGTGGTCTCCGCGTGCTGGCGGTATCGGGTACGACAGTGCCGTCTCGTACTCGCTTCCCCCCGAAGAGATTCTCAACTTCGCGCTGCCGCAGTTCTCGGGAATTCTCGACGGTTACTGGGGACGCAACCTTATCCACCTGCACTCCGAGTACATCGGCGTGGTCGTTCTGGTGCTCGCCGGCCTGGCCTTCGGCTCCTGGGTCGCCGGCGCGCACAAGCGACTTGTCTGGTTCTTCGTTGGCACATTCGTCGTTTCGCTGCTCTGGGCGCTGGGCGGATTCACTCCGTTCTATCGCCTCGTGTACGCGATTGTCCCGGGGACGAAGTTCTTCCGCGCGCCGAGCACGATGTTGTACGTGGTCGCGTTCAGCGTATCCGTACTTACGGCGTTTGGCGTCGAGCGACTCCTGAGGGGCCAGGTGAATCGCGGCTATCTGCTGGGCGCTGCGGGATTCCTCGTGCTGCTCGGAATGTTTGCGGTCTCCGGCCTCTTGACGAACAGTGCGCTGGCGATCGCTGGTCCGCAGATGGCTGACGCCGTCCTCGCCAATGAGCCTGCGCTCAAGGGCGGGGCAATGCGCATGATGATGTTCGGACTGCTCGCCTGCGGCGCCGCGTTCCTCATCGGAACGAAGCGGCTCTCGCGCGACCTGGCCGGAGCGCTGCTCGTCGCGCTGATCGCCGCTGATCTCTGGAGTGTGGTTCGCCACTACTTCATTTTTTCCCCGCCCGCCCGCGAGCTGTATGCCACCGATCCCACGATCGAGTATCTGCAGAAGCAACCGGGACCGTTTCGTGTCGCGACGTTGTGGCCGAGCAAAGGGAATGGTCGTGATGTCTTCCTCCGGTACGACGGGCTCATGGTCCATCGCATTCCCACGGTCTTGGGATATCACGGAAATCACATCGGCACGTACGATCTGCTGACGGGTGATGGCTATCCGCCACCGCAGCTGGGCAATCCCAATTTCTGGCGGCTCGCGAACGTGCAGTTCTTCATGTCCGACCTGTCGGACTTCCCGATCGCCGAGGCGAAGCGCGTCCTGGGCCCGGTGAAGAACGCCGAAGGGAACGACATCTACCTGCATCAATTGCCGACTGAGGCGTCCTACGGCCGCATAACGCCGGCGATCGTGAAGACTGATGAGACGAGCGCTGCCCAGACGGTCCTGGACCCTCGCTTTGACGTTTCGCGCGCCGCACTCTTCGACACATCGGCACGCGTACAGGGCTCCGACCTCGAAGCGTTGCCCGAACCGCTCGCCATCAAGGCTCGCGTCGTGCACTACCAACCGGGGCGTGCCTCCATCGAGCTTGATGCCGCCGCGCCCAAGGGCAGCGCACTCGTCATCTCGGAGAATTACTATCCCGGCTGGACCGCCATGGTTGACGGCAAGCCCGCGGTTGTCGGCCGCGCCAACGTCTCACTGATCGGCGTCGCACTCCCCGAGGGTGGCCGGAGGATCGAGCTCGAGTTCGTCAATGGACCGTACAAGACCGGACGCACCGTGACCTGGATTGCCGTGGCACTCGCCCTGGCCGCATGGGCTGCAGGCGCCGTCACCAGCAAGAGGCAGCAGGCCAGTGGCTGAGAGGGCGCTGGTTATCGTGCCCACCTTCAATGAGCGGGACAACATCGTCCGGCTCATCGAGGCGGTCCTCTCGCAGGATCCGCGGCTCGAGGTCCTGGTCGTGGACGATGGGTCTCCCGACGGAACCGGCGATTTCGTTCGCGAGCGCACCGCCACCGATGTGCGCGTGCACCTGTTGAGCCGGGGCAAAAAGCTCGGCCTTGGTACGGCCTATGTCGCAGGATTCAGATGGGCGCTCGATCGTGACTACGAGTATGTCTTCGAGATGGATGCCGACTTCTCGCACGATCCGTCGCACCTCCCCCAGTTCCTCGAGAGCATCCGGGACGCCGATCTCGTACTGGGATCGCGCTACCGCGAAGGCAAGGTGACGGTTGTGAACTGGCCGATGGCCCGGCTCATCCTGAGCTATTCGGCCAACATCTATGCGCGGCTCGTGACCGGGTTGGCGCTGTACGATGCCACGGGCGGGTTCAAGTGTTTTCGCCGCCGGGTGCTGGAGGCCATCGATCTCGACGACGTGCGGTCCAACGGCTATGCCTTTCAGATCGAGATGAGCTTCCGGGCGTGGCAGCTGGGCTTCCGGATCGTGGAGATCCCGATCGTGTTTGTGGATCGCACCGAAGGCGAGAGCAAGATGTCGAAGAAGATCGTTCGCGAAGCGGTCTGGATGGTGTGGCGGCTGCGGTGGTGGGCGTTGACAGGTCGGCTGAGCCGCTCACGGCTGGGGGAGACGTCTGCCAGCGCGATTGCGGCAAAATGATTCAACTGGCGGAGATACGATGACGCCTAACGAGCGCGGGTCAGCAATATTGAACCCGGGGGGGGGCCCCCGGGTCGAGTCAGGCGTACGCCTGGCCGCGCGACCTTTCTGGAAGATGAGCGGCTCTGGGAACGACTTCGTATTCTTTGACAACCGGACCGCGGCCCATGAGGACCTCATCACGCCGCCCATCATTGGCCGCCTGTGCGACCGCCGGCGCGGCGTCGGCGCCGCCGGCATCGTGCTCATCGACACCAGCCGGACGCATGCGTTCGGCATGCGCTACTTCAACCGCGATGGCTCACTCGCCGAGATGTGCGGCAATGCAGCGCTCTGCAGCGCAAGTCTCGCGCGGGAGCTCGGGATCGCCGGCCCCCAGGATTTCTCCTTCGACACTCCATCCGGTCCGGTCACCGCGCGCATGACCGGGGCGGATCCGGAAATCGACATGGTGCCGGTCGTCGAACTGACGCCGCGTTTCGATACGCCGCTGCGAGCCGGCGAGCGTCAGATCGGATACGCAAGAGTTGGCGTTCCTCACGTCGTCGTCCTGTGTGACGACGTACAGGATGTCGACGTGTGCGAGCGCGGCCGTCAGCTTCGACACCTGCCGCAGCTGCGCGATGGGGCCAATGCCAACTTCGTCTCACGCGACCACGCCGGCCGCTGGCGGATTCGTACCTACGAGCGCGGAGTCGAGGAGGAGACCTTCGCCTGCGGAACCGGCACCGTCGCCACCGTCGCCCTCCTCAATGCCTGGGGCGCGGCCACGGACGGCATCACCCTGGTGACACAGAGCGGCTGCGATCTCTACGCCCATGCCGGAACTGGCGAGCGGCCCCCCGTCCTCCGTGGCGAGGGACGTATCGTCTACACCGGGTTGCTGCGCGAGCTCGACACGGCCTGAGCGATGCTGTCGCTCGAAGCACCCAGGGTCCCGGCGCTCGATGTGAACACGGCCCGGCGACTGCTGCACGCCCACTTTGGAGTTGCCGGAGCCCTCGAGCCACTCCCGAGCGAACGCGATCAGAACTTCAGGGTCACCGGTGCGGACGGCGTCGCGCGGGTCTTCAAGATCGCGTCCTCAGACGAGCAGGCGCAAACGTTCGACATGCAGGCGGCCCTGCTGCGACACGTCGAGAGCGTCGACCCCACGTTGCCGGTGCCGCGTGTGCAGTCCGCCCTCTCAGGATCCGACACGGTGACGGTGGAGCAGGCCGGTCAGAAGTTGCAGTTGCGGCTGGTTTCTCATGTGGCTGGCGCGCCGCTCGCCTCCATGCCTCGGACACACGAGCAGCTCCACCAGGTCGGACGTGCGGTTGGTCGGCTCTCGCGCGCTCTCCGCAGCTTCGGACACGCCGGGGCGCACCGCGAACTCGACTGGGACCTGAGGCGAGCACTCGCCAGCCGCGGCCGCCTGCACAACATCGCAGATACAACCACACGCCGGCTCGTCGAGACGGCGCTCGATGGGTTCGAGCAGCGTGTGGCGCCGGCGATCCCAACGCTGCGGCATAGCGTCGTCCACGGAGATCCTAACGACTGGAACGTGCTGGTCGATCCAGTCGCCCCGGATGGAGTCACGGGCATCATCGACGTGGGCGACGCACTGTTCTCGATCACGATCGCCGATCTGGCCATCGCCTGCGCATACGGCATGCTGGGAACGTCGTCGCCGGTCCTGGCTGCGGCAGAGACCATCCGGGGCTTTCACGCCGAGCAGCCGGTCCACGAACACGAGATCGAGCTCCTGCCGGACCTCATACGCGGCCGCCTCTGTACCAGCCTCACGATGGCGGCAGCGAGGCGCTCCCGATCGGGAGAGGCCAACACATACTGGTTCGTCTCGGAGCAGCCGGCGTGGGCGCTGCTGGAGCAGCTCGCGGCGGTGAACCGGCAACACGCCGTTGGCCTGTTTCGCCGGGCCTGTGGCCTGGAGGCATCGCCCGGCGCTCGCCGCATTTCGACCTGGATCGGCGAGAACGCCGACCGCTTCGCCCCCGTCGTCGGCCGGCCGCTATCGCAATACGAGACTCGCCGGCTCGACTGGGCGAACCCGAATGATCCCGTCGTTGCCGCCACCTCGAACCATGACCTCTGCGGCGCGGATCGCGCGTATGACGCGCAGCGCAAGGAACACGGGTTCGAGATCGGCATTGGCGCGTGGGGTGAAGCGCGTGCCATCTACACGGCGCCAGTATTCGAGTCGAAGGTGATCAGCGGCGGTCGGCGGAACGTGCACCTCGGCCTCGACATTTTCACGGATGCCGGCGTGGAGCTTCACTCGCCGCTTCCAGGTCGAGTCGTGGCGACGGCGAATTGCGAGAGGCCGCAGGACTATGGCGGTGTCCTTCTGCTCGAGCATCGCACCGGAGACGGACTCGCGTTTCGAACATTGTGGGGCCATCTGGAACCCGAATCGCTCCAGTCACTTCGTCCCGGGCAGGCGGTCGCGGCTGGCGACACCGTGGCCTTGTTAGGCAGTCGCGATGTGAACGGAGGCTGGGTGCCGCACCTCCACCTGCAGATCGTATGCACGGGGGAGGACGACCCCGCAGAGATCATCGGTGTTGGTGAACCCGAACTGCTCGACCTCTGGACGGAGCTGTACCCGGATCCCACTCGGCTGGCAGGCCTTCACCCGGAAGCCCTCACGAATGCCGACGGCACGGGTGCAGCGCTCGCCCAGCGACGTCGAGGGTTGCTCGGGGCCAATCTGAGCCTCTCCTATCGTCGGCCACTCCACATCGTCCGCGGCACCGATGTCTGGTTGATAGATGCGGCAGGCCGCGCCTACCTCGATT